>NZ_JADHVT010000192.1 GCF_016783915.1 Acidovorax sp. | reverse complement strand
CAGGGCCGGGCGCCGCAGATGGACCCGAACGATCCGTTCTACCAGTTCTTCCGCCAGTTCGGTTTTCCGGGCGGCATGGGGCCGCAGGCCCAGCCCAACGTACCCACGCACGGCCAGGGCTCGGGCTTCATCGTCAGCCCGGATGGCCTGGTGCTGACCAATGCCCATGTGGTCAAGGGTGCCAGCGAAGTCATCGTCAAGCTCACCGACCGCCGCGAGTTCCGCGCCAAGGTGCTGGGCTCTGACCCCAAGACCGACGTGGCCGTGCTCAAGATCGACGCCAAGAACCTGCCCACGGTGCGCCTGGGCAGCACACGCGACCTGCAGGTGGGTGAATGGGTGTTGGCCATTGGCTCGCCCTTCGGCTTTGAAAACAGCGTGACGGCGGGTGTGGTCAGCGCCAAGGGCCGCTCGCTGCCCGACGACAGCCTGGTGCCCTTCATCCAGACCGATGTGGCGGTGAACCCTGGCAATTCGGGCGGGCCTTTGTTCAATGCACGCGGTGAAGTGGTCGGCATCAACTCGCAGATCTACAGCCGCTCGGGGGGCTACCAAGGGGTGTCGTTCTCCATCCCGATCGAGCTGGCGGCCAAGATCAAAGACCAGATTGTTGCTACCGGCAAGGTGCGCCACGCACAGCTGGGCGTGGCCGTGCAAGAGGTGAACCAGGCGTTTGCCGAGTCGTTCAACCTCGACAAGCCCGAAGGCGCGCTGGTGGCCAGCGTCAGCAAGGGCAGCCCCGCAGAGAAGGCCGGCCTGCAGGCCGGCGACGTGATCCGCCAGGTGGACGGCCAGCCCATCGTCGCCTCGGGCGACCTGCCCGCCTGGGTGGGCCAGGCGCAGCCGGGCCAACAGGCCAAGCTGTCGATTTGGCGCCAGGGCAAGCCGCTGGAGCTGACCGCCACCCTGGGCGACGCCAGCGACAAGGCCATCAAGCAGGCGCGCAACGACGATGCCGTGGGCAAGGGCCAACTGGGCCTGTCATTGCGCCCGCAGGACCCACAGGAGCGGCGCGCGGCAGGCCTCAATGAGGGACTGGTCATCGAGCAGGCGCGCGGCCCCGCCGCTGCGGCCGGTGTGCAGCCGGGCGACGTGCTGCTGGCCATCAACGGCGCGCCCATCAAGGACATCACGCAGGTGCGTGCCGCCATGGCCAAGGCGGGCAAGTCGGTGGCGCTGCTCATTGAGCGCGACGGCGACAAGATCTTTGTGCCCGTGCGCCTGGGCTGATCCATGGCCTGCGCCTGCCGTCGGCTCCAGCCCAGCGGCGGGCGCTGCGCGTCAGCGCGGCAGCGCCTCCACTTCCTTGGTCCAGCGGTCGATCAGGCGCCGGCGCTCGGCCGCCTTGCCGTATTTCTCGAAGTCGTATTTGATGAGCTTCACGTTG
Organism: Acidovorax sp.; assembly: GCF_016783915.1. Lineage (GTDB taxonomy): Bacteria > Pseudomonadota > Gammaproteobacteria > Burkholderiales > Burkholderiaceae_C > Acidovorax. Next base: position 5,785 of record NZ_JADHVT010000192.1, on the reverse strand, counting down.
TCCAGCGTCGGGATGCGCGGGTCCATCTTGAAGGTCTTGTTGGCGGGCACCTGGTAGCTGCCCACCTGGGCGCCCACGGCCTGGCCTTCGGGGCTCATCAGCCAGTCGTAGTACTTTTTGGCGTTCTCCATGTTGCGCGCGCCCTTGACCAGCGCAATGCCGCCCACCTCGTAGCTGGTGCCTTCGCAAGGCGCCTGGGTTTTTACCGGGTACTTGTCGGCCTTCCATTTCTCAAAGTTGAACATGAAGGTGATGCCCACACCCACCTCGCCCTTGGCCACGTTGGGCGCCTGTGCCTGGCCGCTGCGGGTGTAGGTGGTGGTGTTCTTGTGCAGGGCCTTGAGGTAGTCGAACGCCTTGTCTTCGCCCATCAGCTGCACCAGCCCCGCGATCACGGTGTAGGCCGTGCCGCTGGAGGCAGGGTGCGAAATTTCCACCTCGCCCTTGTAGGCAGGCTTGATCACGTCGGACCAGCACTGCGGCTCCGGCAGCTTTTTCTTCTTGAGCGTTTCGGTGTTGTAGCCAAAGCCGATGGCCGAGCTGTAAAAGCCCCCCACCTGGTGGCCCGACATGGCGTACTGGCGCACGCTCCAGCTGTGCAGGTCATGCAGATAGGCGGGGCGGTATTCGGCCAGCAGGCCTTGCTCCGCCGCCTGCAAGAAGGGGTCGCCCGTGCCGCCCCACCAGATGTCAGTCTTGGGGTTGTTGGCCTCAGCGCGCAGCTGCGCGGCAATCTCGCCCGTGCCCTTGTGGGCCTGGTTCACCTTGATGCCGGTTTTGCGGGTGAACTCCTTGGCAGCCGCTTCGCACCAGGGCGCGTCGGTGCTGCACAGCGCGTTGACCACGCCCTGTGCCTGGGCACCCGTGGAAGACAGCGCCGCCAGCGCAACGGCTGCCGCAACGTGGTGGAGAGGGGGAAATGCCATCGGAATTGCCATCGGTCTTGCTCCTTGTGTTTTGTGGTGGTGGCCCGGCCCCTGGGGCGGGCAGTGTGCGCGTGGCGCATTCATTGTGACAGTGATGTGACAAAACAAAGTCGTTCTCGCAGCCCGGGGCTGCGTCATCGGCCGTGCCGCCGCTATCCTTCGCGGGTAGCCCTTCTCACCGATCCCCGGCCGACCGTTCTGCCCCCTTTCCATGCGCCTCTTGCTTGTTGAAGACGATTCCATGATCGGCGAAGCCGTGCTGGACCTGCTGCGCGCCGAGCAGTACGCGGTGGACTGGGCGCGCGATGGCGACGCGGCCGACACGGCCCTGCGCACCCAAGCGTACGACCTGGTGCTGCTGGACCTGGGCTTGCCTCAACGCGACGGCCTGACCGTGCTGCGCGACCTGCGTGCCCGCAAGAACCGCACTCCCGTGCTGGTGGCCACCGCCCGCGATGCCGTGGCGCAGCGCATCGAGGGGCTGGATGCCGGGGCCGACGACTATGTGCTCAAGCCCTATGACCTGGACGAGCTGCTGGCCCGCATCCGCGCCTTGCTGCGCCGCGCGGCAGGGCGGGCCGAGCCGGTGTACGAACACCAGGGCGTCAGCATCAACCCCGCCACGCGCGAGGTGACTGTGCGCGGCACGCCCGTGGTGCTGTCGGGGCGCGAATGGGCGGTGCTGGAGCCGCTCATTGCCCGCCCCGGCATGGTGCTGTCGCGCCAGCAGCTGGAGGACAAGCTCTACGGCTGGGGCGACGAGGTGAGCAGCAACGCGGTGGAGGTCTACATCCACGGCCTGCGCAAGAAGCTGGGGCCCGAGCTGGTGCTGAACGTGCGCGGGGTGGGCTACCTCGTGCCGAAGGCATGACCCCCCTGAGCGGCTTGGCCGCTTCCCCCCAAGGGGACGACAGCCTTTGCTGCGGGGCGGCCCTTGCTGGCTGCCCCCGCGCAATCTCCCGCCGTGAGCATGCAGCGGGGATGGATGAATAGAGATGAAGAACGTGCCAACCACCTCCTGGCGCAGCGCGCTGCAGTCCATGCTCCCGCGCTCGCTGCGCATGCGTCTGCTGGTGTTCCTGCTGGCCGCCATCGTGCTGGCCGGCGCAGTACAGGGCGCACTGGCCTACCGGGGCGCGCTGGACGAGGCGGATGCGCTGTTCGACTACCACATGCAGCAAACCGCACTGGCCTTGCGCTCGGGCCTGCCGGTGGATGCCCAAGGCCTGGGCCCAGGGCTGGACCCCGAGGACGAAAACCACGAGTTCATCGTGCAGGTGTGGACCAACGAAGGCCTGCGCATTTTTGAATCCGCCGTGGGCGCGGCCCTGCCGCAGATCGCCGTACTGGGCTTTGCCAACGTGCAGGCGCGCGGCGGCACCTACCGGGTGTTCTCGATGCAGACGCGCTCGCAAGTCATCCAGGTGGCGCAGAACATGGCTGCGCGGCGCGACATGGCCCGCAGCCTGGCGCTGCGCACGCTGGCGCCGCTGGCCATCATGGCGCCGCTCTTGGTGCTGGCCGTGTGGTGGGGCGTGAGCCGGTCGCTGGCCCCGGTGGAGCGCGTGCGCCGACAGCTGGCAAAGCGCCAGGCCGACGACCTGTCGCCCGTGAGCGATGCACAACTGCCCGATGAGGTGCAGCCGCTGGTGAGCGAACTCAACCTGCTGTTCGAGCGCGTGCAGCACGCGTTCGAGGCGCAGCAGCACTTTGTGGCCGACGCCGCGCACGAGCTGCGCTCCCCCCTGGCCGCACTGCGCCTGCAACTGCAGGGCCTGCAACGTGCGGGCGACGACGCCGCGCGGGCGGCCGCCATCGAACGCCTGTCGGCCGGCATCGAGCGCGCCACGCGGCTGGTCGAGCAGCTGCTGACCCTGGCCCGGCAGGAGGCCAGCACGGCCGTCAACGATCCGGTGGACCTGCGCGCCACGGCGCAATTGGCGCTGGCCGACGTGGCCCCCGCCGCCCAGGCGCGCAGCATGGATGTGGGCCTGCTCGAATCTGACGCCGCCACCGTCACAGGCAATGCCGAGGCCCTGCGCATGCTGGCCCGCAATCTGCTGGACAACGCCATCAAATACAGCCCGCCCGGCGGCCAGGTGGACCTGCAGGTGCGCCGCGAGGGCGACCATGCCGTGCTCACCGTGGAAGACAGCGGCCCCGGCATCGCCCCCGAGCACCGCGAGCGGGCCATGCAGCGGTTTGTGCGCGTCACCGCCGACGGTGCGCCCGGCAGCGGTCTGGGCCTGGCCATCGTGCAGGCCATCGCCCAAGGCCATGGCGCCACCGTGGCGCTGGACAGCTCGGCGCGCCTGGGCGGCCTGCGGGTGACCGTGCGGTTTGCGGCTGCCAAGCCCTGAGCTCTGTGATGCCCTGTTTGCTATTAATTACATAGCTGTTCAGGCATATTGCACTAGCGCTATCGGCTCAAAAGCCCTCAAAAGCACCCGCAGAGTGCTTCAAAGCGCCTCGTCACGTGCGCGCCACGCCGCCAGGGGCCTGCCCCGCACAATGCGGGGGTAGCGCGCAGGCTGTGCCGGTTCCTGGTCCGCCTGCGTCCACTTCCACCACCGTACACACGCATCGGCATGAACTTCATCGTTTTGGGCGCAGGCGCCATTGGTTGTTATGTGGGTGGGCGCCTGGCCGTGCAGGGCCAGCCGGTGTGCCTGGTGGGCCGCCCCCATGCGCTGGAGCCCATCGCTCTGCGCGGCCTTCAGGTCACTGACCTGGACGGCTTTGACCGCACCGTTCCCACGTCCGCACTGCAACTGGCTGCCACGCTGGCCGACGCCGCGCCTGGTGCCGACAGCATCATCCTGCTGTGTGTCAAAAGCGGCGCCACCGAATCTGCCGCGCGCGAGCTGGCGGCGGCCTGCGTGCCCGGCACCCCGGTGATCTCGCTGCAAAACGGTGTGGACAACGTGGCCCGCATCGCTGCCTTGGCGCCCAGCCTGAACGTGCTGGCGGGTATGGTGCCCTACAACGTGGTGCTGCGCGGCGCGCAGGTGCACCGCGCCACCGCAGGCCACCTGCAGCTGCAGCGCGACGCTGCCACCGAGCGCATCGCGCCCCTGTTCAACGCCGCCGGCCTGGCCACCACGCTGCCGCCAGACATCCGCGCTGTGCAGTGGGGCAAGCTGCTGCTCAACCTCAACAACCCTGTCAATGCGCTGTCCGACATGCCCCTGCGGCAAGAGCTGCTGGACCGCGACTGCCGTCGTGTTTTTGCCGCGTTGCAGACCGAGGCGCTGCGCGTGATGGCGCGCGCGGGCATCACGCCCGCCCAGGTCACCGCCGTGTCGCCCACGCTGCTGCCCCATGTGCTGCGCCTGCCCAACTGGCTGTTCACGCGGCTGGCAAAGCGCATGCTGCAGATCGACGCCACGGCGCGCTCGTCGATGTGGGACGACCTGGAGGCCGGGCGCGTGACGGAGATCGACGCGCTGTGCGGCGCCGTAGTGCGGCTGGCGGCGCAACGGGGCATGGCGGCACCGCTCAATGCGCGCATGTGCGAGCTGCTGGGTGGCCCGCGCCAGCGCCTCACGGGCAAGCAGATGCGCCAGATGCTGGGTCTGTGAGTTGGGATTTGGGATTCGGGATTGGGGTTGTGACCGGTGATCAGGCAGCGGGTGCTGCGCTGTCCAGCGGCACGCGCAGCCCGGTCTTGAGGCTGGCCAGCGCCACCGAAGTCCGAAACCGCTTGATGTTGTCGTCCCCCTCAAACAGCCGCCGCGTCAGCGCCTCGTAGTCTGCCATCGACGCCACGTTCACCACCAGCAGGTAGTCTGCCTCGCCCGTCACGCTGTAGCACTGCTGCACCGCGTCTTCCGCCGCAATGCGCGCGCGCAGCGGGGCGGTGCGGTCGGGGCGCTCGTTGTCCAGGTGCACCTCCAGCACGATGGTCAGCGGCTTGCCCACCTTCACCGGGTCCAGCACGGCCACGTTGGCGCGGATCACGCCGCAGTCCTTGAGCCGCTGGATGCGCCGCTGCACCGCAGGCGCCGACAGGTTCACCGCCTGCGCAATCGCGCGCTGGGGCGTGGTGTTGTCGGCCTGCAGAATGTTGAGGATCGCGAGGTCGAAGCGGTCAAGTGCTGCCGGGGTGGACATGGGGGTTCCTTGGAACGGAGTCTCAGGGTGAGCGAAAGTTGCGTGCAGGCCCCAAAATTCGAGCCAAAAGCACGCTGGGGTCGCACTATATTTTCAGCCCATGAGCGCTTCCCCCCTCCGTTCTCTTCTGCACCGGTTCTTCCCTTTCCTGGCCGTGCTGGGTTCCGTCACCGCGTTGGGCATTGGCACCTCGTGGGCCAAGCACTGGCTGTTTCCGGTGGTCGGGGCGCAGGGCACCACCGCCGTGCGCGTGGGTTTTTCGGCGCTGCTGGTGCTGCTGCTGTGGCGGCCCTGGCGCTGGCACCTGTCGCGCGCCGACGCGCGGGCCGTCATGCTGTACGGCGCGGCGCTGGGCGGTATGAACCTCATGTTCTACATGTCGCTGCGCACCCTGCCATTTGGCCTGGCGGTGGCCATCGAGTTCGCGGGCCCCTTGGCGGTGGCCATCTGGTCATCCCGCCGCGCGGTGGATTTTGTGTGGGTGGCGCTGGCCATCGCGGGCCTGGGCATGCTGCTGCCGCTGGGGCTCAACGGCAGCACGCTGGACCCGGTGGGCGTCTTCTACGCCCTGGGCGCGGCCGTGTTCTGGGGGCTGTACATCGTGTTCGGCAAGCGCGCCGGGCACCTGCACGCGGGGCATTCGGTATCGCTGGGCCTGCTGGTGGCCGCGCTGGTGGTGGTGCCCGTGGGCGTGGTGCATGCGGGTGCTGCACTGCTGTCGCCCATGGTGCTGCTCATTGGTGTGG
>NZ_JADHVT010000048.1 GCF_016783915.1 Acidovorax sp. | reverse complement strand
AGCGCGGTGGTCGGCTCGTCCGCAATCAGCAGGCGCGGCTCGCAGGCCAGACTCATGGCAATCATGACCCGCTGTCGCATGCCGCCGCTGAGCTTGTGCGGGAACTCGTGCATGCGCTGTTCTGGCGCGGGGATACGCACCTTGCGCAGCATCTCGATGGCGCGCTCTCGCGCTTGTGCTTGCGACAGGCCGCGATGGCGCACCAGGCCTTCCATGATCTGGTCGCCCACGGTAAAAGCCGGGTTGAGCGAGGTCATGGGCTCTTGGAAAATCATGGCCATGCCGTTGCCGCGCAGGTCCTGCATTTCGCGCGCGGGCAGGTTGACCAGCTCGCGGCCTTCAAAGCGGATCGAGCCCGCCGCAATGCGGCCGTGGGGTTTGGGCAGCAGGCCCATGATGGACAGAGAGGTGACGCTTTTGCCACAGCCCGACTCGCCCACGATGGCGAGGGTGCGTCCGGCCTCGACGCTGAAGCCCACGTCTTCGAGCACGGCCACCTGGCCGTCGTCGGTGGCGAATTCGGTGCGCAGACCGCTGACCTCAAGCAGCACGCTCATGACTGGCCCTTCTGCCGCTGTGCGAGAAAACGCTCAATGTGTGCTTCGATCAGCGGGCGCTCGATCGTGCCACTGGGCCGGCCACGGCCGGGCAGGCATTCGATGAACGGGAACGCGCGCTCCTGACTTTTGTCGTACAGGCGGCGCAACTCGATAAAAGGCTCGGCGTGGTCGTCGACCCGCAGGTCGAGCGACAAATAATCTTCGTCGCGCTGCACACGCAGTGCGGCCGACTGCTTGCCGCGTTTGTCGCCGCCTGCGGCCTCCCCCGCGTCAAGTGCGGCCAGCAGGCGCTCGGCCATCGGCAGCCCAGCGCTGGCCAGGTAGGCCTCGGCCGTGGCCTCGATCACACGCGGGCCAGCCAGCATGTTGCCGGCCACGCTCAGGTTGTCCAGCACCAGATGGCCACACCAGTCCACACAGGCCGCACCCGTGTGCGCCGCGCCCGGCCCGCTGGCCGGCAGCACATGCACCTGGCGCTGGTCGCGGCCTTCGTCGGCCGCCAGCAGGGTCGTGAGGGTGTCGGCAGCGCTGTAGCCACGCGCCATCGCTTCGATGCCGGCCGGGCCGTACAGCGGGTTCATGAGCGCTTGGGTAGACAGCGCGCCCACCGCCCGACGGCTGTGCACACACAAAGATCCGACCGCAAAAAAGCGGCTGGCGATGGCCACACCGAAGTGGCCGTGTTCGTCGCGGGCCAGGATTGACCAGGTCATGGGGCGGTCTTTCTTGTGGAGGAGCGGGTGGACAGGTATCTCATGGCGTTCAGCTCAGCAGACCGTAAAACATGCGTGCCGAGGTCAGCGCCAGAAACAGCGCAAACAGCTGGCGCAGGCGGCGTGCGTTGATGACGTGGGCCAGCTTGGCGCCCCAGCCGGTGCTGATCATGGTGGCCGGCACAATCAGCGCGACGCCCAGCAGGTTGATGTAGCCCAGCGAGCCGGGCGGGCGCAGCGGCACATCAAGCCCGTTGTAGAGGAAAGCCGCCGCACCGGGCAGGCTGATCACCATGCCCAGCGCTGCGCCGGTGCCCACAGCCACATGCATGGGCACGCGCAAGGCGTTGAGCAGGGGCACACTCAGGGTGCCGCCGCCAATGCCCATCAAGGTGGACAGGCCGCCGATCGACACGCCCAGCGCCGAGGTGCCGGCCGCGCCGGGCAGGCCATCGCCGACCGCGAAGTCATCGCGCTTGAACGCCATGTTGAGCGCCACCAGCACGGCAACAGTGGCAAACACCGCCGTGAGCACCTGGCTGCTGAACTGGCCCGACAGCACAGCGCCAATCAGCACGCCCACGATGACGCCGGGGATAAGGCGGCGCAGGATGACCGGGTTGAGGCTGCCGCGTTTGCGGTGGGCACGCGCCGACATGATGGAGGTGGGCACGATGGTGGCCAGCGAGGTGCCCACCGCTACGTGCATGCGCACCGACTCGTCTACCCCGAGCAGGGTGAACACGTGGTAGAGCACCGGCACGATGACGATACCGCCGCCCACACCGAGCAGACCAGCCAGCACCCCGGCAACCAAGCCGGTCAGCACCAGACTGGTGGCCAGCGCTGCCAGCCACGCCACGCTGTGCCCTTGAGTCAGTGCTTCCATCAGCGCGTGCCTCCACCCACGCGCCGAAGCGAGGTCGGACGAGGGATCAGGAGTGAGGGCAACAAGGCGATCGGGCGTGTAACAAACATAGGGTGACGGGTGGGTCTAACCGCTGAGAGATGCAAGCATAACAATTTGCTTCCATTTGTTCAGTGGTTTTTCATACTGAGCAAGGCTTGTGCCAACTCCGACTTAGATGCTAAGTGATTGATTTATATGGAAAGCACTCGCCGGTCAGTAGAACAACGCGGGCGATTCAAAAGCTCACATGTCAAGCGCATCCCGTTTTATGTGGATACAAACGGTCGTCTAATATTCAATTTGGCACTATTCGTAAGCTGTTTGTGTCCATTTCGTCCAAATGCGGGCCGCAGGTGCGCCGAGTACAGACCGGAGCTTCCTGATCAGGGTATGCACTGATACGGTGCAGCAGGCACCAAGCTGGTTCAAAACAGCAAAAAGTGGCGTTTTCAGCAGAAAGCAGGCATAGCGGCGAGAAGTCTCGGAGTAGGCCGCCTGCCCAGAGGCTCAGAGCCGGGCGCCGCCCCGCCGGTGTTTGACGCGGGTCATTAGGGTTTTGCAATCGACCGACAGGATTTCGGGCCGATTGAAGATGCGCTCGCGCACGAAACGGTCGAAGGTTTCGTAGGTGTTGGTGAGTGTGTGGATGTGCAGGCTTTGCAGATCGCTCATGATGTACAGGCTGACCACCTCGGGGCAGTCGGCCAGCTCCTGGGACAGCGTATCCATGGCGGCCGGCGCCACCCGCAGGTCAATAAAGGTGGAAATCACCTTGCCGAGCTTTTCGGGGTTGATGACGGCGCTGAAGAGCTCGATCACGCCGCTGTCGACCAGGGATTGCACGCGGGTGCGTGCATGGGCGCGCGAGATACCCAGTTGCCGCGCGATGTCGGCAAACGATGCCCTGCCGTCTTTGATGAGGATATTGAGTAGGGCGGCGTCAGTGGCGTTCATGGCATCGATCAATGGCGGGCAGGGACTTATTATCTGACTGCGCGGGGCCAGTGGGTGCCGCTGCAGGCTTGCATGGATGTCCAAGAGCACGGTTTTGACATCGTGCTCACCCTGCAGGGTGAGCAGATATGTTGGCGCTACCGCTACGGTGCGGGCAGTATCACAGAGGAGCCTGTGCATGTGCCTGCCACCCCCACCGCCCTTGAGGGCTCGGGCTGGGTGCTGGGCACCGCCCGCCACTGGCCCAGCGAACGCACCACGCTGTCGATGTTTGACGCCCAGGCCGTGAACGCCGGGCCGCTCGCCAGCGTCACGCTGCCCGATGGCTTGCCGCTGGGGCTGCATGGGTAGCTTGTTCCGGCGTAAGCGCTGCCCGGCCAACCCTGACTGGTATTAGCAAGCCCGCTGCACCGAGTCAATCAGCGTCTGCCGGGCGTGGTGCAAGCCATACATCGCTCCTGCCCAGGCCAATCCTTCCAAACTGAGCTGTAAGAAAAACCCCGGCCTGTGCACGCGTGTGACCATGGTGTACAGCGCCTTGAGTGCTATCAACAGGGGCGCTGCGAGCGAAGCGGCATAGCCCACGGCCTTCCAGCCTTGCAAATAGGTGCCGATGGCGGTCTTTGGATGGCATACGAGGACGGCACCGTGGCGCTGCCATTCGCCGTACGCCTCGACCAGCATCATGACGTTCAGAAAGCTGAAAACTGCTATTGCTACCAGGCAGAACAATGTCAGGTGGATGTCGGTCGGGTTCCAGCTGGCCTCATCTGCCCGCTGCGCTTTTTGTTGTGGGTTTTCATTGCGGCGGATGCTTTCGGTGCGGATCACCTCCTCGGCTGCGTCCACGGCCAGGCCCAGCCAGTGGGTCCAGGTGCGCACAGGGGGTTGCTGGACCAGCGCTGCGGCGTAAACGCATGCGTCGTCCACGCACACCTGCTTCTCGGACGTGATGCGGGGGCCTGGCAGGTACCAGTGCGCGGACTTGCGCGGCAGCCACACGACAAAGACAGTGGTCGTGGCACGCGCCTGCTGGAAGCCTGTACCGCCGTGGTCGAGTTCGATGGCCATCCAGTCATAGCCACGGTGGTGGCTCTTGACGATTCACCCAGGCCGAAGGGCCGTCAGCCCCAGCCGCGCCCACAGCGGCGCAGAAAAACTGTCGAGCAGACCACTGGGCGGCTTCTCTTTGACGGTCATCTACAGGCTCTCCAGGTCGGCGTCGTCCTGCGCCGTGCGCCGGGGCCTGGCGCCCCACGGACAAGGCGAGGGTGGCGCAAAGGAGAAGGTTCCACGGGCCAGGCACGCCAAACACGGCGACGCCCGCCCCGATCACGCCCAACACGATGGCCATGCGCAACACGACAAAGCCTTCGCAAAGTTTGAGCGCGTAGCCCAGGATCAGGTAGCTGATGGCCAGCAGCAGTGGCCACCCGAAGATGCTGTACAGCATCAGCACGGCCAAACCGGTGTCCTTGGCTTCGATGAACCAAGATCCCCAGACCCAGTTGGTCGCCAGGGTGGCCATGGTGACGGCGATGGTGGTCTACATCGGGGGCAGGAGGTTGGGGTAGTAGCGCAGCGGGCTGGGATGGAGAATGTCGGGGTGCACGCAGTGGCAATGCGCTGGAGTGTATGCAGCGGTGCTTTTGGTGGCGCCGGGTGTCAAGGCTTGGCCAGTGTGCGGCTGCCAGCGGTAGCGCCGGGCGATACGCGCGGTGCGCCAGACGGTGGGTGGCAGGTCGCATCGGCGCACCCGCAGCCTTCAGGGCGACGGCTTGCGCCCCACCAGATAACTCACCCCCATCAGCCCGTAGAACTCCGAGTGTGGCTCGTTGGCCTGCAGGTGGAACACATCACCCTGCTGGTACACACGCTCCAACGTGGCGGTGACGATGCGGATATCGCCCGCCAGTACCAGCGCCTTGGCTTCGAATGGGTGGGTGTGGTCGGCCAGCATGCTACCGCCTTCGCGCGTGATGGTGATGGCGGGCTCGAAACCTTCCTGTTCGAGCGCGGCGGAAAATGAATCGGGGGTCATCGGGTCTCCTTGAAGGGGCGTAGCCTGAGTTTAGGCAAGAGAGGCCCGGTGCCTGCGGGTCTTTCTGAAACTCATATTTGGATAGCTGTTAGTGCATGATAGATAAGCGCTAGAGGCACTTTTTTGTTTTTTTGTGTGGCATGGGTGCACGCTGAACCCAGCCAGTGGTCTCGGGGTGATGGTTTGCCACTGCCTCTAAGTGACGGCTGCTGTGCGCAATCGGCATGGAAAAACGGTGGCTTCGGCATATTTTTTGCTCGGACGATAGCGCGTGGCCCTTTCGGTGGCGCCCTCTGGTTGCGGCAGCGGATCGGACTCCGATCTGGCCGTGGACAACAACGCGTAAAGCTGCTCGGTGGTCTCCAGTTCCGGCTCTGGCTCTGCCGTGGTGGTGGGCTCGGGTGTTGTGCGCGACCCGGCAGTGCCCGAGGCCGCATCAGGCTACTGTCTGGGCAACAAGGCCAAGCAGTCGAGCAAGTACATGGTGGTGGCCAACACGCCGCTGGCCACCAAGGTCGGGTGTGATGTGCTCAAGGCCGGTGGCTCCGCCATCGACGCCGCCGTGGCCGTTCAGGCCTTGCTGGACCTGGTATAGCCGCAGTCCAGCACGCTGGCCGGCAGTCCCTTCGTGATGTATTACGACGCGGCGAGCAAAAAGGTCGTGGCCTATGACGGCCACGAGACCGCGCCCTCCGCTGCCAGGAAGCGCGAGCCGGTGTGCATCATCTACCGCGCCAGCTTCTACATCTGCACCATGTCGCCGCCATCGTCGGGCGGCATCGCCATCGCGCAGTCGCTAGGCACTCTGGAGAACTTTGAGCTGTCCAAATAACGGCCCCACCAACCCCACCAACGAAGGCGGCGTGCCGAGCGTGATGGGGGTGCAACGGGTGTCCGAAGCCGAGCGCCTAGCCTATGCCGACCGCGACAAGTACGTGGCCGACACCGACTTCATTCCGCGGCCTGGCCAGGGCGTGTCCACCATGCGGGACAAAGCGTATCTCAAGCAGCGCGCGGCACTGATCCAGCCGAATGGCAAGTCGCTGGGTCGAGCGGTGTGTCCACCATCATGCGTGTCAACCGCAACGGCCAGTCCAAGCTGGATATAACTGGCGTACCTGTCGGACCTGACTTGACTTGACTGGGGGCTGCGTGCACAACGCAGCCCCTTTTGTTTTTTGGGTGGCTACAAGGGCGGTTAGCCGCGCAGGTTAGATCGCCAGCGGGTCCACGTCCACCAGCCACCGTATCAGCCCCTTGTGCTCGGGCTGGCTGCGCGTGGTTTGCAGCACCGGCTGCCACGCGGCCAGAAAGCGCTGCAGGGCGGCGCGGCTGCTGCTTTCCATCAGCATCTGGGCGCGCTCCACATTGGCCACGCGCTGAATGGTCAGCGGCACGGGCGGGAACAGCGTCACCACGTCCAGCCCCGGCAGCCCTGCCGCATGCGCTGCGGCCGTTACCGCTGTGAGGAACCTCTGTGCCACGTCCTGCGTTCGGGCGTCAGCCCGCACCAGGGCCTGGTAGGCAAACGGGGGCATGGCGGCTTCTTCGCGCTCCTTCAGTTGCTGGGCCGCAAAGGCAGGGTAGTCGTGCGTGCGCAGCGCCTCGTACACGGCATGTTTGGGGTGAAAGCTCTGCACCCACATTTCGCACTGCGTGCCCTGTGCGGCCATGTAGGCCGCATCGCGCCCGGCGCGGCCGGCCGCCTGCATGAGCAGCGCAAACAGCCGCTCAGCCGCGCGAAAGTCGCTGCTGAACAGTGCGCCATCGGGCTGCACGGCGGCTACCAGGGTGATGCGCCGAAAGTCATGTCCCTTGGCGATCATCTGCGTGCCCACCAGCACATCCACCTCGCCCGAATGCACTTGCGCCAGCTGGGCCTCCAGCGCACCCTTGGCCTTGGTGGTGTCGGCGTCGATGCGGGCAATGCGCGCAGGTGTGCGGTCGGGCCGCAGCACTTCGGACAGCAGGGCGCCCAGTTGCTCCTCCAACTGCTCGGTGCCCTTGCCCATGGGGTGGATGTCGGGGCTGCCGCAGGTCGGGCAATGAAATGGCACGCGCACCGTGTAGCCGCAGTGGTGGCAGCGCAGGGTGCGGTCGGTCTTGTGGAACACCTGGTGCGCGCTGCAGTGCGGGCAGTCGCTCTTCCAGCCGCAGTCCACGCAGTGCAGCACGGGGGCGTAGCCCCGGCGGTTGAGCAGAACCATGCTCTGCTCGCCGCGCGCCACGCGTTCGGTGATGGCCTGCAGCAGCGGCGCGCTGAACACCGTGCGGCGGGGCTGCTGGTTCATGTCCACCCGGCGCACACGCGCCAGGGCACCAGCACCGATGCGGCTGGGCATGTGCAGGCGCAAGTAGCGGCCGCCTTCGGGGTCGTCGGCCGCGGGGGGGCGGCTGGCGTACCAGCTCTCCAGCGACGGTGTGGCTGAGCCCAGGATCACCTTGGCGCCCTGCTCGCGCCCGCGCCAGATGGCCAGGTCGCGTGCGGAGTAGCGCGCGCCCTCCTGCTGCTTGTAGCTGGGGTCGTGTTCTTCATCGACCACGATGAGTTTGAGCCCTGGCAGGCTGGCAAACACCGCCATGCGCGTGCCCAGCACGATGCGCGCGCTGCCGCTGTGGGCGGCCAGCCAGCTCTTGAGACGCTGCGGGTTGGTCATGCCGCTGTGCAGCGACACCACGGCGCCGGGGCCGAAACGAGGGGCGAAGCGGCCCACAAAGCGCTCTTCGAGCTGCGGTGTGAGGTTGATCTCGGGCACCATCACCAGGGCTTGCGCGGTGGGGTCGGCCTCCAGCATCTCCTGCGCGCAGCGCAGGTACACCTCGGTCTTGCCGCTGCCCGTGCTGCCAAACAGCAAGAAGGGGCCTTTTGCAGCGGCAATTTGGACCCTGGCGCTCTCTTGTTCTGCGGTGAGTGCTATGTTTTCAATAGTGTCGGAGGTGTCCGCTGCTCCCTTGACCGGGCGCCGCAGCCGGCGTGCCAACTGCTCGGGACGCAAGTCGCGCAGCTGGGGAGGCAGGGCGGCCAGGGCCACTTCGCCCAATGCGCGCTGGTAGTAGCGTGCCGCAAATGCCACCAGGCGCCGCCAGGGTAAGTCCAGAGGCGCCACGCCGTCCAGCACGCCCGCAACAGGGCGCAGCGTGGCGCCATCGGGCAACTCGCCGGGGGCCTCGTCCGCATCCCACACCACGCCCAGCACCTCGCGCGTACCCAGCGGCACGCGCACCAGCGTACCCGGTGGGAGCGGATGCTCACTGGCGTAGCTCAGCAGGTCGCCGACCCCACTGTGCGATGGCGTCTGCAGTGCAACGTGGACGATGGAGGAATAGATAGACACAAGCTATGAAGCGAGAGAGTGGCTTAGTGCAGGTTGTGGATGTGATCTGGAGCTTTGGTGGCTAAGTGCTTGATTTGTCGTGGGTGTGTGAGTAATCCCGGATTTCTGTGGATAACTTTGTTGACATCCTGTCCGGACAGCCGCCCAAGCCGCATGAACACTGGCTGCGAACAGATTGCCCGGAAATGCGGCATGCCAAAAAAATCGTTATGAATCAATCATCTGAAGAAATTTACCCTGGATTTTTGTGCTAGGCCGATTCACCGGTTTCATGTTGCGCTGCATCACGGTTTGTGTGCATAAGTCGGACACGTGAACGCCGTCAAGAGGACAGATAGCCCCCTTTTTGTGTTAGCGGTGTGGTGTCATGTTCACGCATTTCTTCGATATGGCCCGCAAGTGCTTGATTTCACAGGGTATTTGTAAGAAATCCAAAATTTCTGTGGATAACTTTGTTGATATCCCTTGGGTTTGCCCCGCAAGCCCTTGAAAATCCGTGCTTTGGTTGGATTGCCTGTCAAAAAAGCAGGGGATTTAAATTCATATAAATCAACGACTTAGCAGTGATGCAAAGTTTTTTTACAAGTTGACACCTGCAGCGACGCGGGGCCGGTGGATGCTCCAATTTTGTGCATAAGTGCGCCTTTGAAAGCGACCTCGCCCGCGCATGAAAGTCCAAGGATTGTCGCAGGGCCTGCCCGGGCGTTGTGCGGTGGTGCTGGTGTCGTCGCAGGTCCCCGGTGATGGCGGCCGATGTCGCTTTGCTTCAAGACGGCGTGGGTCCGCGTGGCGACGATGCGGCCATGGTTAAACACTCTTCTCCTTCCCTTGCAGAGGCTCCGACCATGGAGCGCGATGGTTTTGTGCTGGCCCGGCTGGACGATGTGGTGCAGGCTGCACGCGCCGACAGCCTGTGGTTCATGACCTTCGGGTTGGCGTGCTGCGCCGTGGAAATGATGCACGCCGCCATGGCGCGCTACGACCTGGACCAGTTCGGCATCATTCCGCGCTCCAGCCCACGCCATAGCGACCTGATGATCGTGGCCGGCACGCTGACGAACAAGATGGCGCCCGCCATCCGCAAGGTCTATGACCAGATGCCCGAGCCGCGCTACGTGATCTCGATGGGCTCATGTGCCAACGGCGGCGGGTACTACCACTACAGCTATTCGGTGGTGCGGGGTTGCGACCGCATCGTGCCGGTGGATGTGTATGTGCCCGGCTGCCCGCCCACGGCCGAGGCGCTGCTCTACGGCATCCTGCAGCTGCAGGCCAAGATCAAGCGGCCCCGAGTGATCCCACGGTAAACGGCAGCGGGTCTAACTGCGCCGCAGCAGCCAGTCCGCATCGTCGCCCGGTCGCTGGGTGTGGGCCTTCAGCGCTACAGGGGGCCTTTCGAACAGTGCACGCGCTTCGCGGCTGAAATGCGCCTGGTCGGCGTAGCCGTGGCGCAGCGCGGCATCGAGGGCGCCGGCGTTGCCATCGCGCATGGCCAGCAGGGCATGTTCGGCCCGCAGCATGCGCTCGATCTCGCCAGGCCGCAGACCCGCCAGCTGCCGGGTGCGGCGCTGCAGGTGCCGGGGCGTCCAGCCGAGTGTGGTGGCCAGGGCCTGCCGTGCGTCGCGCTGCCAGTTCTGTTGCAACACCTGCAGCCAGGCGGCGTTCCGGTCTGCCACGGCGCCCCAGCGTGGTGTGAGGAAGGCTACACACAGCGCCTTGCGCGCACCATGGTCGGGCGCTGCGTGGACGGCTGCCAGGAATGGGCGCCAATCTTCAGGCAGCCAGGCGCATGCGTCTGTGACCTGGTCGGCGAGCGGCGCAAGGTCATGACCGGTGAGCAGCCCCAGCGCTCCGGGCTGAAATGCCAGGCAGAACGAGTCCCCGTCACGGGAGGACACCGAGTGATAGGCGTGGCGGTGGGCGCCAGACAGCGTGATGGCGGGCATGGCCATCGCAGTGGCTTGGCCCGCACATTCAATGAGTTGCGCCGTGCCCCGGGTAAGCCAGATGATGCCCGGGTAGGGGCTGGGCGGCACGCGGGTGTCCGTCGGGGTGTGGGGCGGCTGGCGGCCCAGGTCGCGCCAGAAAAAGGCGCGCACGCCGTCTGCGAGCGCGCCGGGTGGGGATTGCAGGGCCGAGGCGGGCAGTGCCTGCAGGCCGGTGGGGGACTCCGCTGGCGGCGGTACAGGGTGTTCCGTTGCCATCACCTGGTCCCTGCGCGGCGTGCCGGGCGGTCTGGATGCCTCGCCCGGGGTGTCAGCCCTGGCGCTGCGCGCGCGAGTGGCTGTGCACAGCCTCCACCAATGCCGCCACATGCTCGGGCGGGGTGAACTGGCTGATGCCGTGGCCCAGATTGAAGATGTGCGTGGGGCCTGTGGTGTTGCGGTCGGTGTGGGGCTTGCCAAAGCTGTCGAGCACGGCATGCACCTGGGTGACGATCTGCGCAGGCGGCGCAAACAGCACGTTGGGGTCGATGTTGCCCTGCAGCGCCTTGCCGGGGCCGCCCACCTGGCCGCCGACGATGGCGCGCGCCTTGCCCAGGTTGGCCGTCCAGTCCAGGCCCAGCACCTCGCAGTCGATGTCTTTCATGTCCTCCAGCCAGATCCCACCGCCCTTGGTGAAGACAATGCGCGGCACATCCGTGCCATCCACGCCGGTGCGCTTGAGCTGTGCCAGCACGCGCTTGGTGTAAGCCAGGCTGAACTCCTGGAAGGCACCGTCGGCCAGCACGCCGCCCCAGCTGTCAAAAATCATCACGGCCTGTGCGCCCGCGTCGATCTGGGCGTTGAGGTATGCGGCCACGCTGTCGGCATTGATGGCCAGGATGCGGTGCATCAGGTCGGGACGCGCGTACATCAGGCTCTTGACCAGGCGGTAGTCGTCCGATCCCTTGCCCTCGACCATGTAGCAGGCCAGTGTCCAGGGGCTGCCCGAGAAGCCGATCAAAGGAACACGCCCATTGAGCGCCTTGCGGATGCTGGTCACGGCGTCGAACACGTAGCGCAGCTTGTCCATGTCAGGCACGGCTAGTTCGGCCACGGCCGCCTCGTCGCGCACCACTTTGGCAAAGCGCGGGCCTTCGCCCTCGGCAAACGACAGGCCTAAGCCCATGGCGTCGGGCACGGTCAGGATGTCACTGAACAGGATGGCGGCGTCGAGTGGGAAACGCTCCAGCGGCTGCAAGGTCACTTCGGTGGCGTAGTCCACATTGGTGGCCAGGCCCATGAAGCTGCCCGCCTGGGCGCGCGTGGCTTTGTACTCCGGCAGATAGCGCCCCGCCTGGCGCATGAGCCACAGGGGCGTGTAGTCGGTGGCCTGGCGGCGGCAGGCTCGCAGGAAGGTATCGTTGGCAAGGGGGGCGAAGGTCATGGCGCAATTGTCGCAGGCCGACCGCCGGCCTCGGCACCCGATCCGGCTGCGGAAATTGACGCGCATCAAGCCGAAACCACGACGGGTCGGCTCAAGGGCATCTATCGCTCTGCAATGTAGTGCGACATCCGCACGACTTCGCCCGGCGCCAAAAACGCACGCACTTCGGTCTCCAGCGCCTGGTCTGCCATCGTGGCGCGGGCGCGCTGGTGCAGGTAGTCGGCCCAGGACTCGACGATGAAACGCTCTACATAACGGGAGGGTTCGCCCAGGTCCTTGTAGACGCGCCAGAAGGTGGCGCCGTCGCGGCGGCGCGGGGCTTTCATGCGGCTGATGGTGTCGAGGAAGGCTGCGTCGGTGCCGGGTGCGATGCGGTAGCCCACCTCCACGGCCACAGGGCCCGCTTCTGGCAGGGGCTCAGCCTCGATGAAGAGTTCATCCCAGGGCGTGGCCTGCGTCACCTCGTGCAGCGCGCCCATGCGCAAGGGCATGGGGCGTGCCAACAGCAGGCCTGCACCCATCAGTGCGGCCGCCACACACAGCGTGGGCATGAGGCCGATGAGGTCTGAGGACGCTCCCCAGAACGCAGAGCCCATCGCGAACGCGCCCAGCGCGGCCACCATGTGCATGGCCACGGCGCGTGAGCGCACCCACTGTGGTGCGCTGGCCTGTGTGGCAGTGTTGAAGGTGGACATGGCCGACATCCAGGCCGCGCCCGCGAACAGCATGGAGATGTAGACCACCCAGGCGATGTGGGTCAGCGCCGCCACCAGCATGGCCGCAGCAAACACCACACCACCGGCGCCGACGATGGCCTCCAGCCCAAAACGTGCTCGCAGCCGCCCCAGCACCAGGCCCACAGCCACGGCGCCGGTGCCCAGACAACCCATCAGCAGGCCAAAGCCCTGCGCGCCCGTGCCCAGCTGGCGCTGCGCAATCACCGGCAGCAGCGCCCACAGGGCCGAGCCCGCTGCGCTGAACGCCATCACCCGCACCAGTTGCGCCAGGATCATGCGCGAATGCCATGCAAAACGCAGGCCACTGAGCGTGCCGCCCCACAGGCGCTCGGCGGGCAGCTTGGAGGGCGGGTGCGCCTTGGGCGGCCAGCGGCGGATCGACTCCCACATCACCAGCGTGGTGGTCACCGTGACGGCAAACACCCAGCCCGCGCCCAGCTGCGCAAACACCAGCCCCGCCATCGTGGGCCCCACGGCGCGCGCTGCGTTGTAGGCAATGCTCACGGCGGTGATGGCCTGGGGCCATTCGTCACGCGGCACAGGGTCGATGACTGAGGAGTTCCAGGCGGGTGTGAGCACAGCCGTGCAGCAGCCGCAGATGAACACCAGAAACAGCACCGACGCCGGGCCACTCCAGCCCCCCAGCGTCAGCAGCGTGAGCAAGGCGCACGCCCCGGTCTGCGCCAGCAGCGCGCCCGATATCAACCGGCGCCGGTCGGTGGTGTCCGCCAGCACGCCAGCGGGGAGGGCCAGCAAAAACATGGGCATGAACACCGCCGTCTGCACCAGAGCTGCCAGGAAAGACGAACCTGTGAGTTCCACCATGAGCCACGCCGCCGCCATGCTCTGCATGCCGCTGCCCACAAAAAAGATCCCACCGCAGATCCACAGGCCCCGGAACGCGGGTTGGCGCAGGGGGCTCCACAAAGAGGTCGAGTGCTGGGACATGAAGGATGGGCGTTGGGCGTGCGTGGGTCGTTATGGGACGGGGGTAGAGCGGGTGCGTCTGTGGGCGGGTGGCTCAGAGCAGGTTTGAGGATATCGCTGGTTCCCCGTTTTGGGGCGACCCCATCCTGCAAACCCCCTCAATCCACATGCCGCCCGCCCCTGAGCCGGTAAGTGCGTGGTACGTCGGTGCGTGTGGCGACCAGTGCCTCGGCGCGCTGCTGCATGTCAGCGAGGGCCAGGTCGAGTGTCTGCACGGCCTCGGCGTTCAGTCCCGCAAGCAGGTCCTGGTTGAGTGTCCTTACCTGCGGGAAAAGGTCATCGTGCACAGCCTGCCCTGCAGGCGTCAGCGACAGCCTGGCCTGGCGCCGGTCACCGGGCATGGCGTCGCGCGTGATGAGTTTTTTGGCCAGCAGCGAGGTGATGGCACGCGAGGTGCGCGCGCGGTCCAGCCCCAGGCGATGGGCCAGCTCCGCCGGGGGCATGTCCGGGTGCTGGGCCAACATCATGAGCAGGCCCCACTCGCGCCGGGTGATGCCGTAGCCGCCTTCGCACAGGCGTACCACCAAGCTGCCTGCGACGGCAAGCAGGCGGTTGAGGCGATACATCAGCAGGTCGTTGACGGCCTGCGGGTGCGCCAGGCGGTGGGCGTGCGGTGCTGCAGTAAGGGGAGCCGGTTCAGGCGCGGGCATCAGGGTATTCACGGACATGAATTGATTAGATCAATCGATTGTGTGCCCAATACATTGGGCTCATCAACCCGTGCCCCCCGTTGCCGGGCCAGCCCGTCCAACCAGGAGAACTCCATCATGTGGAAACCCCTTGCCACCGCTGCACTGACCGCCGTGCTGGCCCTCTGTGCCACCCTGGCCAACGCGCAGGAGACGCCCTTGCGCATCGTGGTGGGCTACGCCCCTGGTGGCGCCACCGACCGTGTGGCCCGCATCGTGGCCGACAAGCTGGGCACCAAGCTCGGCACGCCGGTGATCGTGGAGAACAAGACGGGCGCGGGTGGCCGCCTCTCGGCCCAGGCGGTGAAGGCCGCGCCCGCCAACCAGCCCACGCTGCTGCTGGCCAACCCGGCCGTCATGCTGGTGGCGCCTCTGGTGTTCCCGGACGCAGGCTACGACCCCGAGCGCGACTTCCGCCCCGTGAGCCACGTCAACAGCTACGAATTCGGCGTGGCCGTGGGCAGTGCCGTGCCGGTGAAGGAGCTGCCACACCTCATGGCGTGGCTGCGGGCCAACCCGGACAAGGCCAACTTCGGCGTGCCCGCCACGGGCAGCCTGCCGCACTTCTTCGGTTTGATGGTGGGCGATGCCGCCAAGGTGCGCGCCGAGGTGGTGGGCTACCGGGGCTCGGCGCCGCTGCTCAACGACCTGCTGGGCGGCCAGGTGCCCGTGGCGTTTGACACCTTCGACACCCTGCTGCCCCAGCACGAGGCGGGCAAGATCCGCATCCTGGCCGTGTCGAGCGCCAAGCGCAGCCCGCTGGACCCCAAGATCCCCACCTTCAAGGAAGCCGGCATGGACCTCGCCGCTACCGGGTGGAACACCTTCTTCGCCCCCATGAGCATGCCCAAGGCCCAGGCTGAGCGCCTGGCTGGGCTGATCCACGAGGTGATGAAAGACCCGGACACCCAGCGCAAGTTTGAGACCGCCAAGATGGAGCCGGTGGTAGCGACCATGGGGCAGACCGAAGCCATGCTCAAGGCCTACCGCGCGCAGTGGGCGCCGGTGGTGCAGCGCTCAGGCTTCAAACCTTGATAGGAAGCACCCCCTGAGCGGCTTCGCCGCTTCCCCCTCAAGGGGGACGGCGGCCTCGCTGCGGGGCCGCCCTTGCTTGCCGCCCCTCGCCTCGGCCGTGCCTATTGCCTATTGAAGAGGCAATGGGCGCGGCTGAGTGAAACTGGACTTCAAGATGACCACAAAACCCCGCCCCAACATCATCTTCATCGTTGCTGACGACCTCGGCTACGCCGACCTGGGCTGCTACGGCGGGCGCGACGCGGCGTTTGGCCCGGTGTCGCCGGTGCTCGACCAGCTGGCGGCCAACGGCCTCAAGCTCACGCAGGGCTACTCCAATTCGCCCGTCTGCTCGCCCACGCGCTTTGCGCTGATGACGGCGCGCTACCAGTACCGCCTGCGCGGCGCGGCCGAGGAACCCATCAACAGCAAGAGCCGGGGCAGCACCACGCTGGGCCTGCCGCCCGAGCACCCCACGCTGCCCTCGCTGCTGCGTGCAGCGGGCTACCGCACGGCGCTGATGGGCAAGTGGCACCTGGGTTATCCGCCCGCGTTCGGGCCGCTGCGCTCGGGCTACGAAGAATTCTTCGGGCCCATGTCGGGCGGGGTGGACTACTTCACGCACTGCAGCTCCAACGGCACGCACGACCTGTACCTGGGCGAGGAGGAAAAGCAGCAGGATGGTTACCTCACAGACCTCATCACCGACCACGCGCTGGACTACGTGCAGCGCATGGCGCTGGGGGCACAGGCGGGCACACCGTTCTTTCTGAGCCTGCACTACACGGCGCCTCACTGGCCGTGGGAAACGCGCGACGACGAGGCGCTGGCGCAGGAGGTCAAGGGCAACCTGTTTCACCTGCACGGCGGCAACATCGAGACCTACCGCCGCATGATCCACCACATGGACGAGGGCATCGGCCGCATCATGGTGGCGTTGCAGCGGCACGGCATTGACCGCGACACGATGGTCGTGTTCACCAGCGACAACGGCGGCGAGCGCTTCTCGGACAACTGGCCGCTGGTCGGCGGCAAGATGGACCTGACCGAAGGCGGCATCCGCGTGCCCTGGATCGCACACTGGCCCGCCGTGATCGCACCCGGCGGCGTGAGCGCGCAGACCTGCATGACCATGGACTGGTCGGTCACGATCCTCGACGCCGCAGGGGCCGCCGCGCATGCGGACTACCCGCTCGATGGCCGCTCGCTGATGCCGCTGCTGCGCGATGCCAACGTGATCGACGAGCCCCCGCTGTTCTGGCGCATGAACCACCGGGGCCAGCGCGCCATGCGCCAGGGCGTGTGGAAGTACCTGCGCGTGGATGGCAACGACTACCTGTTCAACCTGGCCGAGGATGAGCGCGAGCGCGCCAACCGCGCGCCCGTGGAACCCGAGCGGCTGCACGCCATGCGCGCAGCGTGGGAGGCCTGGAATGCGTCCATGCCCGCCATTCCCGACGATGCGACCGTGAGCCTGGGGTACTCGGTGAAGGACATGCCGCAGCGCTGAGCCTGGCACGCAGGCCGTCAGGAGAGTTTGGCGGGCGGGCTTGCCCTGTTGCCTGCCCGGCCCGCTTGCCGGTAGATTGGGCGCCATGCCCGCCGCCTCTGCGCCCTCGTCTCCCGCTGCGGTGCGCCAGTGGACCACCGACGTGGTGGCGCCGCCCGCGCGCATGCCACTGCTGCGCGCAGCCTGCATGCCCATCTGTGTGCGCTGCTGCAGGCGCGCATCGACCAGCCGGGCCTCTTGGCTCAGGTTTGGCGCAGGAGGTGGGCGTGTCGCTGCGCACCCTGCACCGGGCCTTTGCGGCGCAGGGCCACACCTTTGCGGGCACGTTGCGCGAATTGCGCCTTGCGCGGGCGGGCGAACTGCTGCGCCGCCCCCAACTGGCCCATGTGGCCGTGGGCGAGATCGGGCGGCGCTGCGGCTTTGCCGACGCCTCGCATTTCGCCCGGGCCTTCCGGCGCGCCATGGGCGTGTCGCCCGCGCAGTGGTGGCGCGGCGGCTGAGGTCGCCCGCAAGCCAAACGCTCGACCGGTGTGACAGCCCGCGCTGGCCTGTGGGTGAGCGCTCTGGCACATCCAGCACAGCAGGCTGGCACGCGCGGGCCATTCAGAGCCACCGGGTGTTTCTAAGGTAACGGCAGGGCGGATTGCCCGGTTCCACAACGCAACACAGCCCCAAGGAGACACACATGCCGGATACCTATGTCCTGGTCCATGGCGCCTGGCACACCGGTGCCGAAATGGAAGCCACCGCCGCCCACCTGCGCGCGCGCGGCCACACCGTGCATTGCCCTACGCTCGCTGGCAACCGCCCCGGCGACGACCGCGCCGCCACAGGCCTGGCCGACGCGGTGGATTCGCTGGCGGCTTTCATCGAAGGCCAGGGCTTGAGCGATGTGCGCCTGGTGGGCCACAGCTACGGTGGCATGGTCATTAGCCACATGCCCGCGCGGCTGCCGGGGCGTGTCCGCCGCCTGGTGTACTGGAACGCCTTCGTGCCGCAGCACGGCGAATGCCTGAACGACCTGGTGCCACCGCACTACCGTGCGCTGTTCGACCAGGTCGCGGCAAGCAGCGGCAACGCCGTGATGTTGCCGTACCCCATCTGGCGCGATGCCTTCATCAACGACGCCGACGAGGCCCTGGCGCGCAGCACCTACGCGCTGCTCAACCCCCACCCCTACCGCACCTTCACTGAACCCGCGCAACTGCCCGTACCGCTGGCCGCGCTGGAGGTGGGCAAGAGCTACCTGAACGCGCAGCAGGACACGGCACTGCCCCACAGCCTGCCCTGGCATCCGCGCCTGTCGGAGCGGCTGGGCCTGTTCCGCCTGGTGGAGTGCCCGGGCAGCCATGAGCTGTGTTTTTCCGACCCCGCGTCGGCGGCGCTTCACATCGAGCGGGCCGGGCGCGACTGACCTGTGCCCGCAAGGGCATGGCGCCAGTTTTTAGCCCTTTTAGCCTCAAGCGCCAGATGTATATGCGCTGGCAGCTATCAATTCAATAGCGTTCCGCCCTGACCCGCCTCCAGCAGCCGCGTGAGCAGCGGGTGCATCACCTTGCGCGCGCTGTAGATCAGGTGGAACTGTTCCTGTACGTCGGGCGTGGTGCCCACCTGTACCAGCCCATGCGTCTTGGCAAGGTGTTCGCCCAACGACACCGGTGCGGGCATCACGCCCATGCCGGTAGCGGCAAAGGTGCTTAACAGCGCGCTGTCTTCAAACTCCCCGGCAATGCGTGGGCGGATGCGCTCGCGCTCCAGCCAGTGGTCGATGCGCGCGCGCATGGCGGCGTGGTCGGTGGGCAGCAGCAAGGGCACCACGGCCAGGCTGTGGGGGAAGTTGCTGGCCGCCGCCTCGGCCCACAGCGGGGGGGCGTACCAGGCGATGGCGCTGGTGCCCAGCAGCTGGCTGGTGGTGCGCAGCGCGGGGTTGGGGGGCGCTGCGCGGTCGGCCAGCACGGCGTCGAGCTTGTGCAGTGCCAGCTCGCCCAAGAGTGGCTGGAACTCGCCCTCGTGGCACAGCAGGCGCAGGTGCGGCTCGTCCAGCACGGGCGTCAGCAGCCGGTGCACGGCCAGTTTGGCAATGCCGTCGGAGATGCCCAGGTTCAGCCGCAGTGTCTGGCCTGTGGCTGCTTCGCGCACGCGCACCGGCAGCAGCTCGCCCAGCGCAAAGATATGGTCCGCCTCGTGCAGCGCGGCCACGCCCGCGTCGGTCAGCACCAGGTTGCGGCCCTCGGTACGCAGCAGGCTCACGCCCAGCGACTTTTCCAGCTCGCGCACTTGGGCGCTGATGGTCTGTACGGCCATGTCCAGCCTTTCGGCGGCGCGGGCGATGCCGCCCTCCTTGGCGACCACCCAGAAGTAGAAAAGATGGCGGTAGTTGAAGCTCTGGCTCATGATCTCTTTGCGGTGTGCCTGTCAAAAAGGTGTTTGGTTCGTAAAAACCGAACCAATACTACTGTGATCACAGGTTTTAAAGAAGTACCCCAGCCCCTACAGTCCGGGGCTTGGGCGCCCGGCTTGCCTGGGTGTGTGAGGGCATCTTTGGAGAAACTCGATGGAAACAATTGGAACGTGGTGGATGTGGGCGGGATTTGCCGTCTTCGTGGTCGTTGCCATAGCCGTTGACTTGCTGGTCATGGAGCGCCAGGGCGCGCACAAGGTCACCATGGGCGAGGCTGCGCGCTGGAGCCTGTTGTGGTTCTCCCTGGCCTTCGTGTTTGTGGCCATCCTGTGGTGGTACCTGGACAGCAGCCAGGGGCGCGAGATCGCCAACACGGTGTCCATGCAGTTCATCACCGGATATCTGGTGGAGAAGAGCCTGTCAGTGGACAACATCTTCGTCTTCCTCATGCTGTTCAGCTACTTTGCCGTGCCGCCGCAGTACCAAAAGCGCGCACTCATCATCGGCATCATTGGCGCCATCGTGCTGCGCACGCTGCTCATCCTGGCCGGTGCCTGGCTGCTGGCCACCTTCCACTGGCTGCTGTATGTGTTCGGTGCGTTCCTGGTCATCACCGGCGTGAAGATGTGGTTTGCCGCCGGGCAGGAAACCGACATTGCCACCAACCCGGTGCTCAAGTTCCTGAAAAAGCGCATCCGCATCACCGACCAGTTCGATGGTGAAAAGCTCTCGACCATGATCAATGGCGTCAAGCACTACACCCCGTTGTTCGTGGTGCTGATCCTGATAGGCACGACCGACATCATCTTTGCGGTGGACAGCATCCCGGCCATCTTCGCGATCACGAGCGACCCTTTCATCGTGCTCACGGCCAACATTTTTGCCATCCTGGGCTTGCGTGCGCTGTACTTCCTGCTGGCTGACCTGGCAGACCGCTTCCACCTGCTGGCCTACGGCCTGGCGCTGGTGCTGGTCTTCATCGGCGGCAAGATGCTGCTCATCGACTTCGTGAAGATTCCAATCGGCTATGCGCTGCTGGTCACGGCCACGCTGATCGCCGGGTCCATCTTCCTGTCGCTGCGCAATTCGGGCGAGGCTGCCAAGGGCGCCCCACCCGCACTGCCCCCCAAGGCCTGATCGCTGCCGAACCTGGAGACCACAACCATGGATCTGATCGAATCGGTGATGCTGTGTATGTTGTTGGGCCTGGTGGGGGCCAGTGCCATGGCCTACCACGCTGACAACGAGCCGCGCGACGTGCGCCTGCTGGTGGGCCTCACCACCTTGTGGGGCGCTGGTACCGCAGTAGCGTTGGTTGCATGATGCAGTCGCTGTGTCGCTTGCGCCGCTGGCTGCGCGCTCTGGAGCCCCGGGCCCGCCAGCTTCTGGACCGCAGCTGGCTGGCGCAGTTCCAGCCCTGGCTGGAGCAGCGGGCCCTGTTTCGCTTTCAGCGCCAGCCGCTGGCGCGCGGGGTGGCGGCGGGCATGTTCTGCGGCCTGATCCCCGGGCCGTTGCAGATCCCTGGCACGCTGCTGGTGTGCGCCTGGCTGCGCGGCAACGTGGTGGCCGGAGGCGTGGCCACCTTCTATACCAACCCGCTCACCACCGTGCCGCTGTATGTCATGGCCTTTTACCTCGGGGCGCTGGTGATGCCCGGCGCGCAGACGTTGCCCGCCTGGAGCAGCGTGGCGCCGGGAGGGGAGTTCACGGTGCAGGCCCTGGGCACCTGGATGCAGGCGCTGGGCACACCGCTGCTGGTGGGCCTGCCCACGCTGGGCCTGCTGCTCGCGGCGCTGGGCTATGCCAGCGTGCAGCTGCTGTGGCTGACCCCCGCACTGCAGCGCAAGCGCCGGCTGGCTCGCTGCAGGCAGTCTGCCTGCTGACTACCCTTCGGTCTGCTGGCGTGGCCGCCACGCCAGCGCACCGTCGTGGGACTTGTCCGGCAGCGGGAGCCCCAACGCTTGCGTCAGCTCCGCCAAGTCGTCAAGGTATGCCCAAGACTGCCCACGCGCCGGCTGCTTGATCTGCAACGAAAACTCCAGCGAGGCGGGAAAGTCGTCGTAGTTCGTGATGAGTGCGTGGCGGCCGCTGGCAAGGCGCAACGCAAACTGCCGCCCCGCGCGCGGCGCGCCGACCGTGGCGCGAAACCGTGTGCTGCGGGCGGCAAACACCCTCATTGCGTCGTCGAACGGGTGGTTGTCGATGTGGCACGGGTACAGATCGCAGGCGGGCAGCTTGGTGAGCGGCACCCATTGCGCTGCGAGGCGTGCGGAGACGTTGGCGTGCTTGGCGTCGGGCATTGTGGTGTGCGCAGGCAGGGCAGAGGTCGCCATCGTATGCGCCTCATGTGCTTCCGTCCTTTGCGCCCTGTGCTGCTGCGTTGCAGCGCGTCAGTCCAGCTTCACACCGACTTTTGTGATCACGCGCCCCCATTTTTCGCGCTCGGTGCGCGCAAAGCTGCCCATCTGGGCGGCTGTGCCGGGCATGGGCTCCACGCCCAGGGCCTGCAGGCGGGCCTTGGTGCGCGTGTCGGCCAGGGCCGTCTGCAGCGCCTTGCTGAAGCTGGCCACCACATCGGCCGATGCGCCCGTGGGCACCACCAGCCCCTGCCACGCAAAACCTTCAAACCCCTGCAGGCCCTGCTCGGAAATCGTGGGCACATCGGGCATGGTCGTCACGCGCTGGGGGCTGGCCACGCCAATCGCGCGTACCTTGTTGCCCGCGAGGAACGGGTACACCGTGGCACTGTCGATCCACATCGCGGACACCTGGCCGCCAATCACGTCCTGGATGGCCGGAGCCGCGCCGCGATAAGGCACATGGGTGAGCTTGAGCCCGCTTTGCTCGCGGAACAGCTCGCCCACCAGGTGGTGCGGGCTGCCCGGCCCGGCCGACGCCCAGTTCACGCCATCGGCCTGGCCCTTGGCCCAGGCCATGAACTCCTTGAGGTTCTTGGCCGGCACGCTGTTGGACACCACCAGGAACATGGGGAAACGCACCAGCAGGCCCACGGGCTGGAAGTCCTTTTCGGCGTTGTAGCTGAGCTTGCTGAACAAAAACGGATTTGCCGCCAGCGTGGCGAAGTCGGCCGAGAACATCAGGTTGCCGTAGTCCTTGTTGCGCGCTGCGTACTCTGCGGCGATGTTGGTGCCCGCGCCGGGCTTGTTGTTGATGATGATGGGGCGGCCCAGCGTGGCCGACATCGACTCGGCAATGGTGCGGGCCACGATGTCCGAGCCGCCGCCAGCGGCATAGCCCACCACCCATTCGAGTGGTTTGGTGTCCTGGGCGTTGGCCAGGGGCAGTGTGGTGGCAAGGGCCAGGCCTGCGAGGGTGGCGAGGAAGTGTTTGCGCTGCATGGTGGTGTTGTCTCCGTAGTGGTCAAAGTTCAAGGCGAGTCGGGCCCTGCACCGTCTGCGCGGTGTTGGGGTTGTGGGGGCCATGGGTGCGGGCTAGGCCGCGACGGCGTGGGTAGGCACCACGGGCGTGATGGCCTGGTGGGTCCGCTGGTCTGCCGTGGGCACGGCATCGCCGCGCGCCAGTTGCAGCGCGTGTTGCAGCGTGGCCTGGTCACCGATGTGGTTGGCCAGCAGCAGCACCAGGCGCGCGTTCATGGCGTGGCTCTCGGGGGTAGAGAGGCCTTGGTGCGCAGCGATCAGCGCTTCATAAAAGTCGTCGCAGGCCTGCAGGTTCGGTTGGGTGTTCAGCATGGGCATGTTCCTTGTCGTCTTCCTGGTCAGACGGCGGCGGCCGTGGCACGGGCCAGCGCGCTGCGCACGGCAGCTTCGGTGGGCGTGCGCCAGCGCGCACACACATGCTGGTCGGGCCGCACCAGGTACACGGTGCGCGGCAGCGCGTCCAGCCGCTGGGCAGCCAGCGCCTGGTGGTCGATCACGTCGATGCCGATCTGCAGCACCTTCACATCGGGCAGGTCACGCGTCCATGCAGGGGCAGGGCCAAACACCAGCAGCGTGAAGTCCGGCCCCAGCTCGCGCAGCAGCCAGGTGGGCTGGCCCTGTTTGGTCAAGGGTGCGTCCAGCAGCACGGCACCGGGCACCTGGGTGCCCACAAACGCATCGGTGTCGGGCGTGCTCAAAGGCGACACATGCAGCGTGGCGGGCACCGACAGGCGCCCGCTGTTGACGATGCGGCGCGCAAATGCATGCTCGCGTGCCAGGTGCAGTGCCGCATCGCGGAACAGGCGGCTCACTTCGCTCTTGGGCGTGATGAAGTCGGTGGCGCGGGTGGAGTTGCACAGGTTCTCGTCGGCCGCGTATTCACGCTCGGGGCCATAGGTGGCCACCAGCGCCGGGCTGGCCCGGCCCTTGAGCACCCAGTCCAGCTTCCAGGCCAGGTTCTCGGCGTCCTGCACACCGCTGTTGGCGCCACGGGCGCCAAAGGGCGAGACGCCGTGGGCGCTGTCGCCCGCGAAGATGACGCGGCCGTGCACGAACTGATCCATGCGCAGGCAGGCAAAGGTGTAGACGCTGGCCCAGTCCAGTTCGAACTGCGCATCCGCACCCAGCAGCGCCTTCACGCGGGGGATGATGTTTTCGGGCTTTTTCTCTTCCTCGGGGTCGGCGTCCCAGCCCAGCTGGAAGTCGATGCGCCACACGTTGTCGGGCTGGCGGTGCAGCAGTACGCTCTGGTTGGGATGAAAAGGCGGGTCGAACCAGAACCAGCGCTCGGTCGGAAAGTTGGCCTCGTCCGCCAGCTTCACGTCGGCGATCAGAAAGCGGTCCTGGAAGATGCGCCCCTTGCTCTCCAGCCCCAGCATCTGCCGCGTGGGCGAGCGCGCGCCGTCGCAGGCCACCAGCCACTGCGCGTCGATCTGGTAGGCGCCTTCGGGCGTGTCGATGCAAAGCAGCGCGCCGTCCGCGCGGCTTTGCACGGCCGTCACCTTGTTGTGCCAGCGGATGTCGATGCCCGGCAATTGCAGCGCGCGCTCCACCAGGTAGGCCTCGGCGTAGTACTGCTGCAGGTTGATGAAGGCGGGGCGCTCGTGGCCTTCTTCGGGCAGCAGATTGAATTCATACAGCTGCTCGTCTTTGAGGAACACCTTGCCCAGGTTCCACGAAATACCCTTGTTCACCATGCGCTGGCCCACGCCCAGGCGGTCCCAGATTTCGAGCGTGCGTTTCGCAAAGCAGATGGCGCGCGAGCCGATGGAGAGCTTGTGGTCGTTGTCCAGCACCACCACACGCTGTCCTCGCTGGGCCAGGTCGATGGCCAGCGACAGGCCCACGGGGCCCGCGCCGATGACCACGATGGGGTGCTGTGCGGGCGCGGTGCGGTCCTGGTCGGGCGAGCGCACGTAGCCGAAGTCGATGCCCTGCACCTCGGCGCCACTGGCGTGAAAAGCCTCGCGGGGAATGTCTCTGGGGTTCATTTTTTGTCTCCTCCAACCTCGGCGGTTCAGCCTTCCAGGGCTTTCCACATTTGAATGTCGCGTTCAGCGGTCCAGATGCGTGGGTCGGGGTATTGCGTGGCCTCGTCGTACGCTCGGGTCACGTCGAACGGCATGCAGTGGTTGAAGATCACCCAGTGCCCGTACTTGGGTTGCAGTTGGGCAAACGTGGCCTCGTAGACCTTGCGCAGGTCTTCGCCCTTCGCAGCGCTGGCCTTCACGCTCTCGTACAGGTCGCTGATGAAGGCGCGCGTGCCCGCCAGGCCCGCCTGCACCTGCTCGGGCGTCTGCAGTGCGACGCCCCGGCCGGGCACCAGCTTTTCGGGCTTCAGCGCCGCGATGTTGTCCAGGGTCTGCGGCCAGTCCTGAAAGTACGCATCGCCCGCATACGGCGTGGCGTCGAACTCCACCAGGTCGCCGCTGAACAGGATCTTTTCTTGCGGCAGCCAGGCGACCGTGTCGCCCTTGGTGTGGCCCCGGCCCAGCTGCAGGATCTGCACTTCGAGTTTGCCCAGCCACAGGGTCATCTTCTTGTTGAAGGTCATGGTCGGCCAGGTCAGGCCGTCCGGCACGCTCTCCACGTTCTGGAACAGGCGCGGGAAGCGACCGATCTCGCTGTCCTTGTCGAATTGGCCGCGCTCCACGATCAGGTCGCGCGTGTCCTCGCTGGCAATGATGTGCTCGGCGCCGTAAGCGCTTGCGCCCAGCACGCGCACCGCGTGGTAGTGGGAGAGCAGCACGTACTTGATGGGCTTGTCCGTCACCTCGCGGATGCGGCGGATCACGTCCTGCGCCATCACGGGCGTGGCCTGGGTGTCGATGACCATCACCGCGTCGTCGCCAATGATGATGCCGGTGTTGGGGTCGCCCTCGGCGGTGTAGGCATAGGTGTGGTCGGAGAGCTTGTCGAAGCTCACCTTCTTCACTTCGAGGTCGGCGGCGGAGGCAAAGGTTTTGACGGTGCTCATGGCAGTGATTTGTTAATGGTGAATGCGTTTATCTAAACGGAATGTGTTGATGTTAGGCAAGAAATTCGTCTATGTCTAATGCATTTGATTAGGTGTAAACCCGTAGCGTGGAGCCGTGCCGCGCTGCGTGGACAATCGCCGCATGCCCACCACGACCCCCGACCTGCCCCCCGCCGACGACGAAGACACGCCCCGCAGCCCGCGCGGCATCCAGAGCGTGGAGGTGGGCGGACAACTGCTGAAGGTGCTGGCGCGCACCGGCCGGCGCATGGCGCTCAAGGACCTGGCCCGAGCGGCGGACATGACGGCCGCCAAGGCGCACCCCTACCTGGTGAGCTTTGGCAAGCTGGGCCTGATCGAGCAGGACGCCGTGAGCGGCCATTACGGCCTGGGCCCCTTGGCCATGCAGCTGGGCCTCATCAGCCTGCAGCAGGTGGACCCGGTGCGCCTGGCCATTGCCGAGCTGCCCGCGCTGGCCCAGCGCATCGGCTACACCGTGTCGGCCTCTGTCTGGGGCGACAGTGGTCCCACCATCATCCGTGTGGAAGAAGGACCCACCGCCGTGTACGTGGCCATGCGCCATGGCACCACGGCCTCGGTGCGGCATACGGCCACGGGCAAGGTGTTTGCAGCCTTCGGCCCGCGCGAGCGCGCTGCGGCTGCGCTGGCTGCAGAAGGGTTTGCGGGGGCGCTGGATGAGCCCGCGTTCGCGGCGGAGCTGGAAGTGGTGCGTACGCACCAGATCAGCGAAGTGACGGACCAACTCCTGCCCGGCATCAGCGCGCTGGCGACGCCGGTGTTTGATGGGTTCGGGCAGCTGGTGCTGTGCATCGCCGTGATCGGTCCCAGCGCCACGCTGCAGACCGGGCCCGCCAGCCCGGCGGCGCAACATCTGCGCGAGGCGGCGCGGAGTTTGTCGCAGCGCCTGGGGGCGCCGGTCGGCCCCGCGTAGCCCGTGGGGCGATCAGCCCGCTGCGCGCCCCAGCGCCTGGTCGATGTCCCACAGGATGTCGTCTAGGTCTTCAATCCCCACCGACAGCCGCACCATGTCCGCGCTCACGCCCGCGCGGGCCAGTTCTTCTTCGTTCAGCTGGCGGTGCGTGGTCGATGCAGGGTGGATCACCAGCGTCTTGGCGTCGCCGATGTTGGCGAGGTGGCTCAAAAACTCGCAGGCGTCGATGAACTGCTCGCCGGCGGCTGCGCCGCCCTTCACGCCAAACGTGAGGATGCCCGATGCGCCGGGCGTGCCATCCACAGCACGGAACTGCTTTTGCGCGAGGTCGATATACGGCGAATCCGGCAGACCGGGGTAATTGACCCACGCCACCTGCGGGTGGCTCTGCAGAAACTTCGCCACCGCCAGCGCGTTGCGGCAGTGCTCGCGCATGCGCAGGTGCAGGGTTTCGGCGCCCTGCAGCAGCTGCCAAGCGTTCATGGGCGAGAGCACGCCGCCAAAGGTGCGGTTGACCTCCATGCGCGCCTTCATGGTGTAGCCAAAGTCGCCAAACGTCTCATAAAACTTCACGCCGTGGTAGGCCCGGCTGGGCTCCACCATCTCGGGGAATTTGCCGTTGTCCCACGGAAACTTGCCACCCTCCACCACCACACCACCCATGGTCGTGCCGTGGCCGCCGATGTACTTGGTGGCGCTGTGCACCACGATGTCGGCGCCCAGCTGCAAGGGGTTGCACAGGTACGGGCTGGCCACCGTGTTGTCGATGACGAGCGGCACGCCGTGCGCATGCGCCACCTCGGCCACGGCCGCGATGTCGAGCACGTTGACCAGCGGGTTGCCGATGGTCTCGCCGTACACAGCGCGGGTGTTGGGGCGCATGGCGCGTGCAAAGTTTTCGGGGTCGACCGGGTCCACAAACGTGGTCTCGATGCCCAGACGCGAAAAGCCCACGCCCAGCTGCCCCACGGTGCCTCCATACAGCGTGCTCGCCGCCACGATGTGGTCGCCGGTCTTCAGGATGGCCAGCAGCGCCGCCATCTGCGCGGCCATGCCGCTGGCGCAGGCGAGCGCGGCGCGGCCGTTTTCGAGGCTGGCGATGCGCTCTTCGAATACCGCCACCGTGGGGTTGCTGATGCGGCTGTAGACGTTACCAAAGGTCTGCAGGTTGAACAGGCTGCTAGCGTGGTCTGCGTTGTCGAACACAAAGCTGGTCGTTTGGTGGATGGGCGTGGCGCGCGCGCCGGTCACCGGGTCGGGCTGCGCGCCAGCGTGGATGGCGCGGGTGCCAAAGCCGAAGTGTCGGTCGGCACCGTTGGATGTGGGCTCGGTCATGGCGGTGGCGCAG
>NZ_JADHVT010000191.1 GCF_016783915.1 Acidovorax sp. | reverse complement strand
GAAACACACGGCCAGCCCCAGCGCAATCAGCAACAGTGGCGTGGCCTTGACCATGAGTTCGCCAATAGCGTACTGCGTCTTGATGGGCTCCCAGAAGAACACCTGCAGCCCTCGCACCGGGTCTTTGCCCAGCGCGATGAACAAGGCCACACCGATCAGCACGGTAAAGGCCAGCGCCAGCAGGGGCGAGCCGTAGGTCCAGAGCTTGGAAGCCTGGGGGCGTGGTTCCAGCTTAAGCATGCTGCACCTCCGCTGCCTTGGCCTGTTGTGCAAGGTGCGCTTGGACATCGGCATGCCACAGCCCGCTCATCCATTCACCGATGCGTTCCACCGTGGCCTCGGCGCGCGGCACCGAGGGCGACAGGTGCCCCTTGGCCACCACATGCAGCCGGTCGCAGATTTCAAACAATTCGTCCAGCTCCTCACTGACCACCAGCACGGCGCAGCCTGCGTCACGCAGGGCCAGGATGGAGCCCCGGATCTGTGCGGCGGCGCCCACATCCACGCCCCAGGTGGGCTGCGAAACGATGAGCAGCTTGGGGTTGGCGTCAATCTCGCGCCCCACGATGAACTTCTGCAGGTTGCCACCCGACAGCGACTTGGCCGCTGCGTTGGGTCCACCCGCCTTCACATTGAAGCGCCGGATGATGTCCTCGGCATGTTTTTGCAGCGCCCCCACCTTGATCCAGCCGCTGCCGCCAACCGAGTTGGTGCGCGTGAGCAGCAGATTGTGCGCCAGCCCCATGGTGGGCACGGCGCCCCGGCCCAAGCGCTCTTCGGGCACAAAGTGCAGGCCTAAAGCGCGGCGCTGGCCGGGACCCATGCGGCCCGCGTTCTGGCCGGACACCTGGATGCTGGCAGGCTCGGCGCGCTGGTCTTCGCCCGACAGCGCATAAAGCAATTCTTTTTGCCCGTTGCCCGACACTCCGGCAATGCCCACCACCTCGCCCGCCTTCACTTCAAACTGCAGGTCGATCAGGTCCACGCCAAACTGGTCGGCGCGCGGCAGCGACAAGCCCTTGACGCGCAGCACCGTGGCGCCGGTCTGCACGGCGCGGTGTTCCAGCGCAGGCGGTTCGGCGCCAATCATCAGGCGCGACAGGGACGCATTGGATTCCTCGGCCGGGTTGCACACGCCCGTCACCTTGCCGCCGCGCAGCACGGTGCAGGCAGTGCACAGCGCACGAATTTCGTGGAGCTTGTGGCTGATGTAGAGGATGCTGCAGCCCTCGCTGGCCAGCTTGCGCAGCACCACAAAGAGCTTTTCGACCGCCTGGGGCGTGAGCACCGAAGTGGGCTCGTCCAGGATCAGCACCTTGGGGTTGGTGAGCAGCGCGCGGATGATTTCTACCCGCTGCATCTCGCCCACGCTCAACGTGTGCACGGGGCGCAAGGGGTCGATGTCAAGGCCGTATTCGGCGGCCTTGGCGGTGATGCGGCCGGTCACTTCGGCCAGCGTCAGGCTCTTGTCCAGGCCCAGCCACACGTTCTCGGCCACCGTGAGGGTGTCGAACAGGCTGAAATGCTGGAACACCATGGCAATGCCCAGGGCCCGCGCCTCTTGCGGGTTGCGCACCTGCACGGCCTGACCGTTGAAGAACACGCTGCCTTCGTCGGGTTTGACCGAGCCGTAGATGATTTTCATCAGCGTGGACTTGCCCGCGCCGTTTTCGCCCAGCACCGCGTGGATTTCACCCGGCAGCACCGTGAGCGACACGCCGCTGTTGGCCACCACGGCCGGGTAGCGCTTGGTGATGCCCACCAGCTGCAGCCGTGGCGGCGCCGCACCAGGCGCTGAAGGATTGGGGGGAGAACTCATGCGGGGATTGTCTCTCAGTTTTACAACTTGTTATAAGAATGAAAATACCTCTTGGCGCTTGTTCAGCATACCCAAGCAGCTATTCTTTTCGTAGCGAAGCAGCCACGGTTTTCACACAGTCGCGCAGCCAGGCGGCGGCCGCCGAGTGGTGCGTGCGGGCGTGCCACAGCTGGTAATACATGAGCCGGGGGAAGGGCACCGGGCACGGCAGGATGGCCAGGGGCAGCTGGTCCACATACCGCTCACAGTACTGGCGGCCCGTGGTCAGCACAAGCAAGCTCGATGCCACGATGCTAGGGATGAGGCTGAAATGCGCACAGCGCGCCGTGATGTGGCGCTGCATGCCCAGGCTGTCCAGGTGAGCGTCGATCACGCCGCGCGCGCCGGGGTGGGTGGGGGTGGGCGCGATGTGCTCGGCGGCCAGCCAGCTCTCCACGTCCCAGCCGCGCCGCACGGCGGGGTGGTCCTTGCCCACCAGGCAGACCACCTCGTCGCCAAACAGCCGGCCCATGTGCAGATCGTCCGGCGGCTGGGGCCAGTTGCCAATCACCAGATCCACCTCGCCCTGCGCCAGGTGCGCGTGGTAGTGCGCGTCGGCCGACAGGGGCAGGATCTCGATGGGGCACAAGGGCGCTTCGACCTTGATGCGGGCCACCAGCTGGGGCAAAAAAAGGGGGTCGAGGTAGTCGCTGGCCGCCACGCGGAAGGTGCGGGTGGCGGTGCGCGGGTCAAACCCGCGTGCATCTGAAAACAGCGCCTCCGCGGCGCGCAGGATGGCCCCCGCGGGCTCCACCATACGCAGTGCGGCATCGGTGGGCATCATGCTGGCGCCGGAGCGCACCAGCAGCGGGTCGCCCGACAGGTCGCGCAGCCTTTTCAACGCAGCCGACACCGCCGGCTGGTGCATGCCCAGGCGGACGGCGGCCCTCGATACGCTGCGTTCTGTGAGCACGGTGTGCAAGACCCTTATGAGATGGAGGTCTATCTTGTCGAAAAGGGCGTGGTCTCTCATAGCGGTGTGGGCATGGGTGCCATAAGCTTGCGCATATGCCGGTAACGGTACTGCGTTCTACCCTCTGCTGAACCTTTCCATCAAAGATCGAAGTGGCGTTTGTCATGACAACAAGACCCTTGCAATTCCTGCGCCG
Organism: Acidovorax sp.; assembly: GCF_016783915.1. GTDB lineage: Bacteria > Pseudomonadota > Gammaproteobacteria > Burkholderiales > Burkholderiaceae_C > Acidovorax. Next base: position 4,268 of record NZ_JADHVT010000191.1, on the reverse strand, counting down.
AGGCCAGCCCGTGGCGCTGGGCAATGTACCACCCGACCGCACCCTGCTGGAGGTGCTGCGCGAAGACCTGGGCAACACTGGCACCAAGGAGGGCTGCGGCGAAGGCGACTGCGGCGCCTGCACCGTGGTGCTGGGCGAAGAACGCGACGGCCAGTTGCACTACAGCGCCGTGAACAGCTGCATCCGCCTGGCGCATTCGGTGGACGGCATGGCGCTGTGGACGGTGGAAGACCTGGCCGAAGACCCGCTGATCCAGCCTGTGGGCGATACAGCTCCCGCTGCACAACAAACCATCACGCTCCATCCAGTACAGGAGGCCATGGTCCAGTGCCACGGCTCCCAGTGCGGCTTCTGCACCCCCGGTTTTGTCATGAGCCTGTTCGGCATGTACCAAAGGCACATTGCCCCCACGCTCCCCACTGCGTGTGGTTCGCTGCCCCCCGAGGGGGCCCTCGCGCCTAGGGGCGGCCCGTCGGCGCTCGACCACGTCCGCCACGGCCAACCCATCACCCGCGAACTGGCGCAGGAAGAACTCTCGGGCAACCTGTGCCGCTGCACCGGCTACCGCCCCATCCTTGATGCCGCCCAACAGATGGCATCGCTGCCCGGCATGGCGGTCAACGAGGCCGAAGTGCTACAAAAACTGAAGCTGCTGCGGCATGATGCACTGGCGCAAGCAGCCGATTCGGCCTACATCGCGCCCTCCACCCTCCCAGAGCTGCTCACAGCCCGCGCGGCCCACCCAGGCGCCCAGGTGGTGGCTGGCTGTACCGACGTGGGGCTGTGGGTGACCAAGCAGCACAAGCAATACAGCCAGGTGCTGGACGTGACCCGCGCGGCCGAGCTGCGGCAGGTGGCACAGCACGCCGACGCCATCCACATCGGCGCCGCTGTCACGCTGACCGACGCGTTTGCAGCCCTCACCGCTCAGTGGCCGCAGCTGCACCGATTTGCCACGCGGTTTGCGGGGTTGCCCGTGCGCAACTCGGGCACGCTGGGCGGCAATGTGGCCAACGGCTCGCCGATTGGCGATTCCATGCCGCTGCTGATCGCACTGCGCGCCCAGGTGGTGCTGGCCAGCCAGGCCCGGGGCGAGCGCCAGCTGCCGCTGGAAGACCTGTACACCGGCTACCGGCAGAACGTGATGGCGGCCGATGAGCTGCTGGTGCGCATCGTGGTACCCCGCCCTTCTGCCCAAGAACAGCTGCGGGCGTACAAGATCTCAAAGCGGTTTGACGACGATATTTCTGCTGTGTGTCTGGTGCTCAACCTCGACATCGCGGACGGCACCGTGCAGCGCGCCAGCATCGGCGCGGGCGGCGTGGCTGCCACCCCAGCCCGCGCACGGCACACCGAAGCGGCGCTGACCGGCCAGCCCTGGACCGAAGCCACCGCACAGCGCGCCGCCGCCGTGCTGCAGGCCGAGTTCAGCCCCATCTCCGACATGCGCGCCAGTGGCGCCTACCGCCGCCAGGTGCTGGGCAGCCTGCTGCAGCGCTACTGGCTGGAGAGCCAGGGCCAGCCCTCGGTCAGCCTGGACACCTTGACTCTGGAGGCCGCCGTATGAACGCGCCCCACACCATCGCCGAAACCGCCCTGCCCGCGCCCACCCGCGCCGCCATGGGCCAATCGCACATCCACGAAAGCGCCCGCGCCCAGGTGGCAGGTGCCGCGCACTACATAGACGACCTGCCGGAAGTAAAGGGCACGCTGTACGCAGCGCCCATCCTCTCCACCGTGGCTCACGGCACCCTGAATGGGGTGGACGCCACCGCAGCCCTCGCGCTGCCCGGCGTGCGTGGCGTGGTGCTGGCCAGCGACGTGCCCGGCGACAAGATCCTGGCCGCGTTCGGGCACGACGAGCCCGTGTTTGCGCTGGACAGCGTGCAGTTTGTGGGCCAGGTGATCGGACTGGTAGTGGCCGATTCGGTCATGCAGGCGCGCCGCGCGGTGCGCGCCGTGAAGCTCGACATCTCCCCCCTGCCCGCCGTGCTGACGGTGCAGGACGCGCTGAAGGCGCAAAGCTATGTGCTGCCGCCGGTGTTCGTGCGCCGTGGCAATGCGGCCACGGGCCTCGCGCAATCGGCGCACCGCATGCAGGGAGCGTTTGAAGTCGGCGGCCAGGAGCACTTCTACCTGGAGGGCCAGATCGCCTACGCCATGCCGCTGGAGCAAAAGCAGTGGTGGATCTACTCCAGCACCCAGCACCCTGGCGAGGTGCAGCACTGGGTGGCGCACGCGCTGGGTATCGACAACCACGCGGTCAAGGTGGAATGCCGCCGCATGGGCGGCGGCTTTGGCGGCAAGGAGACGCAGGCCGGGCACCTGGCTGTTTGGGCCGCCGTGGCTGCCAACAAGCTGGGCCGCCCCATCAAGCTGCGGCTGGACCGGGACGAGGACTTCATGGTCACCGGCAAGCGCCACCCGTTTGCGTACGAGTACGACGTGGGCTTTGACGACACGGGCCGCATCACGGGCCTGAAGCTCCAGATGGCCGCCAACTGCGGCTTCAGCGCCGACCTGTCGGGCCCCGTGGCCGACCGCGCGGTGTTCCATGCCGACAATGCGTACTACCTGGGCGATGTCGAGATCGCGTCGTACCGCTGCAAGACGAACACGCAAAGCCACACCGCCTTCCGCGGCTTTGGCGGCCCGCAGGGCGTGATCGTGATCGAGGCCATCCTGGGCGACATCGCGCGCGCGCTGGGCCGCGATGCGCAGGACGTGCGCCTGGCCAACCTGTATGGCAAAGATGCGAGCACGGGCCGCCACGTCACCCACTACCAGATGGCGGTGGAAGACAACATCCTGCACGAACTGCTGCCCACGCTGGAGCAGACCTCGCACTACCGCCAGCGCCAGGCCGAGATTGCGGACTGGAACGCGCACAACACCGTCATCAAGCGCGGCCTGGCCATCACGCCCGTCAAGTTCGGCATCAGCTTCACGGCCACGCTGTTCAACCAGGCGGGCGCGCTGGTGCATGTGTACACCGACGGCAGCGTGCAGGTGAACCACGGCGGCACCGAGATGGGCCAGGGCCTGCACACCAAGGTGGCGCAGATCGTGGCCGACGAGCTGGGCGTGCCCCTGCACCGTGTGCTGGTGACGGCCAGCGACACCAGCAAGGTGCCCAATGCCAGCGCCACCGCTGCCAGCAGCGGCACCGACCTGAACGGCCGCGCTGCGCAATATGCAGCGCGCAACGTGCGCGACAACCTGGCCTCGTTCGTGTGCGGGCTGGACGGCTGCGGCGCAGGCGCCATCCGGTTTGCGGGCGGCCAGGTGATCTCGCCCAAGACGGTGCGCAGTTTTGAAGAGGTGGTACAGGCCGCGTACGCCAACCGCATCCAGCTGTGGAGCGACGGTTTTTACCGCACGCCCAAGATCCACTACGACAAGACGACCCTCACCGGGCGCCCGTTCTACTACTTCAGCTACGGCGCGGCCTGCACCGAGGTAGCCATCGACACCCTCACCGGCGAGAGCCGCGTGCTGAAAGTGGACATCCTGCACGACGTGGGCCACAGCATCAACCCGGCCATCGACATCGGCCAGATCGAAGGCGGATTTGTGCAGGGCATGGGCTGGCTGACCACCGAGCAGCTGGTGTGGAACGACAAGGGCTATCTCGCCACCCACGCACCCAGCACCTACAAGATCCCTGCGACGGGGGACATTCCGGCGCACTTCAAGGTGGACCTGTGGCCCGAGGCGAACCGGGAGGACAACGTGGGTGGCAGCAAGGCGGTGGGGGAGCCGCCGTTCATGCTGGCGATCAGTGTGTATGAGGCGCTGCGCAATGCGGTGGCAGCGGGGCGTAGCGGCGTGGATGCTGCGGCGCCGGTGGTGTTGACAGCGCCGGCGACTGCAGAGAATGTGCTGAAGGCGTTGGGGCGGTTGGGAGAGTGATATTTTCGCTGATGGCGCTAGTGGAATATGCGCTTGTAGCTATCATTTTTGCATCAACGTCTTTATTCGGAGGTTGGTGTGCGGGTGTGACTGCATGCCTCGGTTGAGGGCGGAGGCCGGGAGTCGCCCGGCAGGCGAGTCCCTTTCTTTCGCGTCGCCGAAAGAAAGGAACCAAAGAAAGGGAGACCCCACTGTCTGCGTCCCCGCCGCTGCGCGCCGGGGCAACCTGCGGTGCTCGGGTTTGGCGGGGTCTCGCTCAACTCGCGCCGCTGCGCGTCGCTCAGACACACGCGAGCCCTGATCCGCCAAACCCTGCGCTCCTCGGCGCATCCACAGGGGCAAGGGGAGCAGAACAT
>NZ_JADHVT010000190.1 GCF_016783915.1 Acidovorax sp. | reverse complement strand
GCCTTCTTGCCCGCGCCCCCGGTGATGGGATGCGCGTTCTCGTTTTTCTCGTCATCGTTGTCATCGTGGGGGCCGTGGTGACTGATCGCGCGATCACCAAGGGCATGAATGTGTCCCTGCAGGTGGCGAGCTTTTTGACGCTCACAGCAACTACTCCGAATGCAACGGATGCTGAGTCGCAACCTTCCCAATCTGCGGGCACTGTGGCTACCCCTATCCCTCGCTAGGGCTCTTGCGAGGCCTCATAGCCTTCTCAATAAGGTGGCGCACTGCATGAGTGGTCTGTGTACTTCACCTGTGATAGAAATTGGATGGGTTGCTGTCATCACGGTTCGTGCGTGACAGACCAGGCTTGGCAAAAACAACGAATAGGGAGCCCAATGGCAGTAGATGTGACAGCGCTTGAGCCGACGCGCGCGGGCGATACCGTGGTCGCACGCGAGATGGCCGCACTGTGGCCCAACCTGTTCGGGCCCGATGTGTATGTGCCGCTGAAGATCGGCATCGACAAGATCTTGGCCATCGATGCCCAACGCCGGGGCTCAGCCCTCACGCGCGCCAAGATTCGTCTTTTCTTGGGATGGCATGTAAGAAGAGCCCCATACCTTGAAGCTGTACAGCAGGGCGGTCCTCGCCACAGCATCAACGGCGCGGCCGAGAACGCCCGGACGGTCACCATGGCCAATGCTGCATATGCCCAGGAGAAGCTGCAGGCTCTGCTGAAACGCAACGATGCTCCATCCGCCGATGATCTAGATGGCGAAGAGGGCATGACCTGGTGGAACGGGCTTGATCGCCGGGAGAGGGCGAAGTGGATGAAAGCTGCTGGTGACACTGGCGTTGCTGCTGATGCCTGGAACTCCTTCAAAATCGCACTTGGATCGCTGACCGAGAACGCTGGCCGTGGTTGAGGCAACCACTGTGTTCGACCTTCAGCCACGCGAACGCCTCTTCTACCGAGACCGCCTTCGAGCTGCTCGATATGCGGCCCTAGCCGATGCCGAAGCTTTCGAGTCAATTTGCTTCGCGCTTGAAGCTCTTGGGCTTCGTCTGCGCGGCAGACAGGAAGCATTGGGGCTCTACAGGGAAAAAATCGCTCCTCAGGCGATCAGGGCGCTTGTCTTTGCAGAACTCCCTGGAGCGTTCCCCCTGCGTTTCAAGACCTTTGAGGCGCTTTTCTCGATTGTTCTGGCCGCGCGCAACGATGCTATGCACACGGGCTCCTACGCCCGCCACGCGACGCAGGCGGCAATCGAGTTGTGTATTGGTTTGGAGGAGGCCCTGATGGCTGGTGTAGAGCGAACGGTTGAGAACCTGATGGTCTCGTCACCCGTGACCGTTGAATCGTGGCAACCGGTGGCACACGCACGGCAGCTCATGCTGATGCATTCGTTCTCGTTCCTGCCAGTGCGATTGGACGGAGCCTGGTGCCTGGTGTCGGAACTGGGGCTCGCCAAGTACCTCAGCGAGGGGGCACGGAAAACCCGCCTGTGTGAGTCCATTGCGGATGCAAGAAGCAACGGCATGCAGGTGCGCGAAATAAGTGACGCGGAGCTTCTTCGTGCTGGGATGCCTGTTTCCGGTGTGCTTGCCGGTGCACAGGTTCAGGATGGCCCAATGCTCTGGTTGGTGGTGGACGAGCGCCAGCCTGATCATTTGGCTGGCGTTCTCTCACCCTTCGAATTGATGTAGCCACCACATCGGCCGTGGACTGCGATGCTTCTACTCAGCATCCAGACCAGAAATTCACTGGCTATCACCTCCGGCCTGCAAATACTTCTCGAAAAGGTATTGGACACGATTGGCGTCAGCAGGCCCGCCTTTGTATCCGTAGGCAGCGTCTACTGCTCGGTCCAGAGCCGCGTGTGCAGTTACCAGCTCTGCAGGCATGGTGGCGAGGTTGTAGAGTTGTGCCAGATTGCTGTCCGGGTACAGCGACCTAGCGTCCAATACTGCTTGCGCCGCTGCTTCGATGGCCTGGCGCTGTTTCTCGGTTGGTTTCTCGGGCCACGGGAAATTGTTGTAGACGATCTTCACCGAGTAGCGGTAGTCGCTCTTCATGCGCCCCGCCACGGTGCGCATCCAGGCATTGTGGGCGCTGCTTGAGAGAACACCGAAGTGGTAGAGGGTGGCGTCCGGGACTGTTTTGAGAAGGTTGCTTGCGAGGATCGAAGAGTCGAGAAACCCGATGGGGATGTATCGACGCTTTTCAGACGAGACCTCGGGGACCACCAAGTAGTTGCCCTTCGGGAAGAACTCGACATGGAACCGGCGCGGCGTCTCGGCCAGTGCAATCGTCGGTGCACTGCCACTCTTTTCACGGTATTTCCGTACCGCTGCGACACGCTGTAGGCAATGGGGAAGCTGGTCCAGTTCCTTTGGCGAGACATCCTTGAGGAGCAGGCACCAGCGTTCGATCCCGTTGAGGAATTCTTCCGAACCAAGCCATCGGCGGAAAAATGGTGCGCTGCCGGGCTCGTCGGCGATGAAGTCAGCCTTCTGCTCGGGCGTGAACAGGTAGTGGCCGTCATCAATGGGTTTGTTCCCAATCCCCATCTCTGGAACCTGGCTCAATGGGGTGGAGCGGCGCTTGAGGACCACATCGGTGGCATCTACCAGGTACGGGTTAATGCGCTTGACGAGTTGGACTTGGGCTTCTGGGGCTTTGATGTTGGAGCCGTATTCGAAAAGGCGCGGTTGATCGGCGGGTTGCATTCCGAACCCGACAATGATGCAGTGGACAGCGGCCACCCCGCGTCCTTCGTTGCTCCATTGAAAGGTGCGATGGGCGAAGTGGATCTGTACTCCCTGCGCCAGCAGGAGGGGCCACAGAACTCCGACCTGTTCACCCTGGCAGATACTGTTGGTGGAGACAAGCGAAGCGCGTACCAACTTGTTCTTTTGCATGTAGCGCGTTGCCAAAACATGCCAGCAGGCCACGAAATCCAGCAGGCCTGCGCTTTGGACGCCATCCATGACCCTGGCCACGTCTGTGCGCTGCGCTGGCTTGAGCAACTTCGCGCCCACGAAAGGTGGATTGCCGACGATGAACGTGCAGTCTTTGGCGGGTAGCACCTCCTCCCAGTCCACCTGAAGTGCGTTGGCGTGGCGGATGTGTGGGCTATGAACTAGGGGCACGCTTGGGCGTGTGCTACCGAAGCGGTCGGCAGCTTCCAGGTTGAGTTGGTGGTCGGTGATCCACATGGCCACCTGCGCAATATGGGCAGCACTTTCATCAATCTCAATGCCAAAGAACTGCTCAACACTCACGCGGATCATGGTGCTGATGTCCAACAGACCTTTGCTCTGTCCCCCCTTGCTGAACAGGCGTTCGATCAGGTCCATTTCCAGGCGACGCATCTCACGATAGGCAATGACCAAAAAGTTGCCGCAACCGCAAGCAGGGTCGAAGACGCGAATCATGGGCAGCTTGTCGTAGAGCGCCTGCAGCTTGGGACGGCTGGTACCTGCGGCATCCAGTTGATCGCGCAGGTTATCCATGAAAAGTGGATTGATAGCCCTCAGGATGTTGCGCTCCGAGGTGTAGTGAGCCCCCAGCTCGCGACGCTTGGCCCCCTTCTTTTTCTTCTTGACCTTGTCGGTGTCTTGCTCTTTGGTCGATTCCTCATCCTGATCCGCTTGGTCCAGCACCCCTTGGAACATTGCGCCGAAGATTGCCGGAGAGATCTTCGACCAGTCCAGGCGAACACACTCAAGCAGCAATTCCCGAAGGGTGCTGTCGAAAGCGGGAATGCCTGATCGCTCGGAGAACAGCTGCCCATTGATGTACTCGAAGGCTTTGAGGTCTTCATCGAGCAAGTTGCTGCGTTTCTTGCTGGGCGTATCCAAGACTGCGAACAACTCACTGAGCTGAGAGCCAACATCCTTGCCGTCCTCGCGAGTTCCCTCCATAAGGCGGCGGAACAGTCCGTTGTCGCCGAATATGGCCGTGTCGTCTGCGAACAGGCAAAACAATAGGCGCGTGAGGAAGATCTCCAAGTCACGGCCTGTGAAATTGCTTTTGAGCAGCGCTTCGTGGAGCGCAGCCATCTTCTCTGCAGCTCGACGGTCGGCCTCGCTTTCCTCGGTGATCTCTGGGGCGGTGTCCCCTACCAGGAACCGGAACCACTCGGCGCGTTTTGACAGCTCCGGCAGGAGGCACGAATACGACTTGTCCTGCGTGAGGTCAAAAAGGATGAACTGATTGAAGTCGTGCAGCAAGACGTAGCGGGGCTGGTCTTGAGGTGGGCAGGCCCACCGGTACTCCTCAGCCTGCGCGCGTGCCTTCTTGAGGTCTTTCCCGAGGCTCTTGCCCTCGATGATCACTTTGCCGGGAATGAAGCCATCCATGAAGCCGTGACTGCCGTCACGCATGGTCAGCCTGAACTCACGACTGTATTGGTGTGGCTGGACGCCGAAGCACGCCAAGAACTGTGCGGTGAAGAGCTTTTCGTCGGCCTTTTCGCTGCTTGCTCCGGCCCATTGGTGCGCAAAGGCAGAAAGTCGCTTGCGCAGTTCGTTCGTCGTGATCTTCGCCATCAGTTTCCCTCGTGTCCGGTGAGACGTTCGTTAGTGCATCGAATCGTGCACCATTCTCGCCCACGGATGAGGGGTCAATGACTCCCAGCGACGTTGTAATCGCCTGCCGGTCAATCAAAAGGGAAGCATGGCTCGAATGTGCTCGGCGGCACTTTCCTCAGCGTCGTTCGTAGGGTAGGCATCGGCGATGGATGCGCACTGTTCGACTACGGCCTGGGTATAGGCAAGGAGCTGGGGGCTCATTGTCTGCCCGACTGCAAGGAGGCCCGTGCCGCGCGCCATCTCTTCGAGATCTTCAACCCCCACGGCGTCAGTCCTGTGTATCCAATCTTTCACGGGTGTCTCCTTGTCTCGACGGTAATTCGCATTGTGCTTTGAGGGACCTTTGGCGGCTACCAGTACCTGGTAGGTCAACCCGCCGCTCTTCGGTCCAGTGGCTCATCGCTCACTGAGTAGACGCATCAGAGTCAGCGCATTGCGTTGGCCCTGATCTTCATGGTTCACGTTGAACACCACATGCATCACATCAACCTTCTCTGCGATGCTGTGGATCTGGGGCACCAGAGCGCGCAATTCATCGTCGGAGTAGTCGTAGTTGAAGCGATCTGACGCAGCCTCGCTTTTGATGTTCCAGGTCTCTTCGTTGCGCCCGTGGAGGCGAAGCACCGCCAATCTGGTGCTGGTGACATCCCACACCGGTTCGACGCTGTTGGATGTGTGCGTAGGGCTGTCCACGATGACATTGGCAACCCCCATCTCGCGTTCGAATTCCAGGGTCGCACTGCGGTGCTGCCCCTCGAACCAGGTCTTGTTGCGAAACTCGACCGCGAGCAGATGGTCCCCCATGCGATCTACACACTCCCGGACGTGGGCCTGGCCATCGCGGTTGTTGATCACCCATGGCGCGAACTGGAAGTGGACCGCCGCAAGCTTTCCTGCACCAGCCAGGGGCTCCAATGACTGTTTGAATCGGCGCCACAGCTCATCGAGCACCGGTATAGGCAAATCCTTGTAGTAGAGGTTCTTCTTGCCTGCCAGCGCCTCAGGCAGAGCCGTGCGTATGTCCGAGTGCAGGACCTTTGGCTGGGTGGCATGGCCGGTGAACAGGCGAAAGGACTTCACATTGAAAACGAAGTCTGCGGGCGTGCGTTCGGCCCAGAGCTGAGCCGTGGAAGCGCTGGGCATCGCGTAGTAGGAGGAATCGACCTCCACCATGGGGAAGAGGCTTGCGTAGTGCCGCAAGCGCGCCTCGGGCGACTTCGCTTCTGGGGGGTAGAACTTGCCGGAGTCGATCAGCGATTTATCTGTCCATGAAGCGGTGCCGACGAGGATTTTCACAGAGGCTCCTTTTCTGGCGACGGCCAAGGGTGCCGGTGCTGGCACAACCTCATATCCGTGGTTGCGCCCGCATCATGCCCTGACGAGATGCCTCATCGTAGGTGACTGCCTGCCGCCAACGTTGTAGGAATTGAGCGCAGCCTACTCCGCCATCGTGCTTTATTTCAGGTGCCCGCGAACTTCACCCTTGAGGCAGCAAGCTCGGAAAGGAGATCGCTCCGCGTGCATGCCTTCGTTGCGGGGTCAATGAAAAACACCAGCGAATTGGGTTCCTCGGCCTCTCTGCATGGATTCGCAGTAATGAAGCTGGCGTGGAAGACCCCGAACAGTACAACGTGGCTGACCATCATCCCGGCAAGCGGTACGCAGGCCAGGGTGTGGCCCCCGTGGTGAGGGTTGGCGAACTGGATTGGGTGCCTTGGCGGGTCCAGGAAGAGCCCCCCAATCCCGATTTCAATGAGGGTGTCGCGCGTCAGACCTACGGTGTTGATCGCGCGCCGGTACCGCTCCCCACTCTGCGAGGTGATGGCCGTGTCTCCCAGCGTGGCCACCGTCATCAGGTAGGCCGTGCGACACATGAACCGCAGCAAGAGGTTCAGATCCATTTCCAAGCTGATTTTCATGGAGCTGTCTATCGGTTGGGGCTCCGAGGCCTGGACTTTCAAGCCTCGCTTCTCCATGCCCTTGAGCACCTTGTCTGCAAGCTCTTTCGCGTCGGGCCCGAAGCCTTTGACGCCTGTCACCAAGCCGCTGGTGGGGTCCTTCTCGACAGGGTAGGGAAGGGAGAACTCAGCGCTACCCGGCGCCAACCTCACTCGGGCAGTATCGCCAGTGGGCAGCGCGCCAGTAAGCACCACATGGTCTTTATCTGAGCGGGATACAACCCCAGCGGAAACGGCCAATAGCTGCAGCATTTCAGAGCGAAGCATGGGCACGTCCAGCTCGATGTTTAGCCTCTGGTTCTCTGATGCGTCAGCGTAGATCTTGAAGGATTCGGGTGTGCCCAGTGCGCTTGCCAAGATGTGTTCGCCGTTGACCGATTTGCACTCGCTCAAGGGTATGGCCAAGTATGGGCAGAGGGTATGGGTGGATTCCATGCGCGAGATCATAGGCAGTACGGACGCTTGCCGATGAATCGCAACGCTCGCTTCGAAGACAAGCTTAAACGATGCGTTGAAGGTCAAAATCGAATGTTGCGTTTAGTTTTAAGCCTCAAACCCACGGGGGATGGTCAAAAACGAAGAGATCGTTGCGTTTGACTACTTCCTGGGTCCATAATGGCTTAAACCTAAGCGATCATTGAGATTCAGGAGCGTGTCCATGCAGATACAGGTAACGTCAGTTGAGAGCGTCGGTGTGGCCATCCGCGCTATGCGCAAGGTCAACAGTATTCGTCAGGAGGATGTGCCTGGGGTAAGCCATGTGTTCCTGCGCGACCTGGAGAAGGGCAAGGACACC
>NZ_JADHVT010000189.1 GCF_016783915.1 Acidovorax sp. | reverse complement strand
CAGACGACGACCTGTTGAAGTTCCTCAAGACCTTGTGATTACGCGCAGTTCAAAGACGTGCCCGAAGCCCTCTTACGAGGGCGGCGACGTTGCGCTGCCGGACCAACTGTGCATAACTGCGTGCTGTGCATAACGCTGCCAAGCTGCCCCATACTGTTCAGGTAGTTACGTCTTTAGGTATCGCCCCAGATTGCCCACCGAGATTTCCTAAAACAACACCTTCTGCGCACTCGTCAATGCCGCAAAGCTGTCTCCCAACGGCTGAAGAATCGCATCAGCAATGGGCTGGAGTTGTTTGACGAGGTAGTGCTCATAGTCAATGCGCGAATGCCGGGCCTCCAGCGGCTCGGGGCCGCTCTGCGTCATCACGTACTCGATCCAGCCTCCACGCTGGTACTGCTGCGGACGGTTCAGCTTCGCGTTGTGCGCGTCAGCAATACGCGCCGCGCGCACCTGGGGAGGCACGTTGACCTCATAGGCATCGAGTCGGTGGCGCAGGCGTTTTCGGTAGACGAGCAGCGCATCCATCTGCCCATCCAGCATTGACCGCGCATAGTCGGCCACGAACGCCCGGTAGGGCTCTCCATGGAAGATGCGTGACAACAGGCCCTCCTGAAACTGGCGCGCCAACGGGGTCCAGTCGCTGCGGGCCATCTCCAACCCGCGATAAACCATCTCCTCCCGACCTTCTTCATCGACGCTCAGGCCGGCGTAGCGCTTTTTGCTGCCGACGTCTGATCCCCGGATGGTGGGCATGAAGAACTTGGCGTAGTGGGTATCGAACTCGATTTCGAGGAAGTTCTCCAGCTGCTGCTCTTCGCGCAACTTGTGGGTCCACCAGGCGTTGACTTCCTGCACCAGATGGGCCGCAATGGCGTGCGCCTCCGCATTGGGATAGGTGCGTTTGAGCCAGATGAAGATGGAGTCGGTGTCTCCGTAGATGACTTGGTATCCACGCTCCTCAACTAACGTCCGGGTGAGCTTCATCACCTCGTGGCCGCGCAGGGTCACTGCAGACACCAGCTTCGGATTGAAGAAGCGGCATTCCGACGCACCCAGCACACCCGCAAAGGAATTCATGAGCAGCTTCAGGGCCTGCGACAGCGGCTGATTGCGCGCCCGCTTGGCTTCGTCCCGCGCATTCGACAGGGCGGTCACGATGTCCGGCAGACAGTGCTTCTCGCGCGAGAACAGCGTGCCTTGCGGCCCCAGCACCAATCCGGTCTGTGCGTCGGCGCTCTCTCCCTCGGCCAGACCCACGGGGTCCACCAGAAAGGTCCGGATGATGGAGGGGTACAGGCTCTTGTAGTCCAGGACCACGACTGAGTCGTAGAAGCCCGGGGTGGAGTCCATCACATAACCGCCTGGAAAGGCCTTGGCCGCGATGTCACCCACGTTGGGCGCTACGTAGCCCAGGCGGTGCATGCGCGGCAGATAGTGGTGGCTGAATGCGGCGATGGAGCCGCCGAAGTGATCTATCTGCAAGCCTGTAGTCTGGGCTCGCTCCAGTACGAACGGCAGCAACTCCAGTTTGTCGAAGATGCGCAGGACCAGCGCGCAATCACGGATGTTGTAGCTGGCCAGCGCCGGCTTGTCTTCCTGGTAGCGCCGCTCAATCTCGGCCATCTTGTCGTAGGCATCGCCGATTTCCTTGCCCTCACCGAGCAGTTTTTGCGAGACCGCTTCGAGGCTGAACGACGGAAAGCTCCACATGCCCGCCCGCAGTGCTTCGATACCATCGACAACCACACGCCCGGGCATGGGCGCGAACAGGTAGCCCTGCCGGCCGGGGTGCGTACGCCACGCGATGGGGCGGCGCTCGCGTCCGAGCAGCAGTTGCACGGAGTTCGCGTCCGCGGTCTTTTGCAGCACCCGGAGATCGAACTGGATCACGCTCCAGCCGACGATGACATCCGGGTCATGGTCCGCAAACCAGGCATTGAGCTGCTCGATCATCGCCCTGCGAGTTGAGCAGTACACAAGCCTGAAGTCCATCGGCGACACAGCTGGCGCCGACACAGACTCTGGTGCTTCCCCCAGCATGAACACCACCCGGTCACCCGCACCATCCAGTGCGATGGAGTACAACTCCTCGGTCGCGCTCGTCTCGATGTCCAGCGACACCACCTTCAACACCGGGCGCCAACCAGACGCGGGCTTCAACCTGCCGTCGAGGATGGTCGAACCTTCGCGCTGGCCGCCCTCGACCAGAACACCGGCCGTGATGAACCGCTCCATCAGGTAGCGATCGTGCGGGCGGACATCCGCTTCGTAGAGCGGGATCCCCAAAGGCTGGAGTGCGCGCGCCAGCTTGCCGAGATCGCGGAACCTGCGGGCGTAGACACCGAGGACGGGCTGCTGATCGAATGTCTTCAGACCGAGTTCCTTCACCTCCAGGCCCTGCAGGCTCGCCAGTGAAGCTTGTGCCGCAGCCCGGTGGCGAACAGGCAGAAAGGCGACCGAGCTCTGCCGGGTCAGAAGCACCTTCTTAGGCCCGTCGTCGGTGGCCAGCCAGTATTCAATCTCAGTGCCGTCTGGGAGATCGCGCCAGTTGCGGGTGAGGATGAAGCCCCGGAGTTCGGTGGGAGCGAGGGCTGATGACATCAGGTGGCGAAGAGGACGCAGGCACGGCAATTCTGCCCCTCGGGCGAGAGCTGGAGGTGCCGTGGCGATCTTGCGCATGATACTGATGTTTTGTACAGTAATGCAAAAACCGACACCGAGAAGACCATGCGCAAACCAACCCGTTATGTATTCCGTCCTGCCCGACCAGCACCCGCCTTACTGCGGCGCATTTGGGCGTGGTTCTGAGTCGGTAGCGCAGTGCCATCTGGCCGTGCTTGACGGACCGGCAATAGAAGAGCAAGTCAGAAGACGGGCATGGCCCATTGAAATGGGTACGCATTGGAGCGCTTCCGTGCCGATGGTGCTTGCATAAAAATTGATACTGTCTAAAAATACAGGCCTATCGCAACTTCTAGGAGGGTGCCGTGTCCAGCTACATCTTTATCTCGCCCAAATCTGATCCTGGCATGGGCCACCCGCTGGCCGACCCGTTGCTCACCACCGGATCGCGGCCAACTATGGGCTCTTGTAGACCGGACCTACGCCGCCTCGTCCGCCCTGGCGACCAGATCTTCGTGATCAGCGGCAGTATGGGGCCCAAGCATCGGCAATATGTGATCGGCGGCTTGGAGATCGCAGAGAAGCTTGAAGACCAACTCGCTGCCTTGCGAAAATTTCCCGAGAACGCCCTGCGCTTCGAAGCGGGCAAGAAGATAGGCAACATCATCGTAACCGCCGACGGCTACCAGCACCCTCGGGACACCCACAAGCCGGAGTCATTCGAAAACCGAATCAAAAACTACTTAGTGGGACAGAATCCGGTGGTGCTCGAATCCCCGCGCGAGGTTGAATTGGGACGCGAGCGGACCGTCGACATTCTTTCGAGTCTCTTCGACCGCTCGGGGCCACGCGTAGCCCAGATCGTCGGGCGCCACCGCAAGCTCACTGACGAGCAGGCGGATCGGCTGCGTCGGGAGCTGATGGACATCAAGCGCGAGGCGGCGGCGTGATGAATATCGGCGAGCACTTGGTCAGCCGGAAGCTCGCCGCCGACCAGATCGCCACGAAGGCGAAGCTGTCCTCCGAGCGGTTTGCGCAGATCGCCGCTGGTGCCGACGCGAGTCTGGCGGAGATGCGGGCCATCGCCAAGGCTATGCGCTTGCCTTTGGAGAGCTTGCTGGACGCGGAACCCGCTGAACCAGTTAAGGCGCTATTCCGTCACACCCTAGGGCAGCGTGCGGTTGAGGTTTCCTCGGAGGTCGACGTCGTGTCCGCCCAAGTTCGCGACGCGCTGGCAATTGCACGAGGCATGCCCCGCAACACTGCGTGGCTCAATCTGTTCAGGGGCATGGAGCCAAAATTGGAGGCGGCTGAAGAATTTGCGCAACTTTTCCGCAAGGCATTCGCTGGCCTCGACGACAAAGAGCCCTTCCCGCGCCTGCCGCAAGTCGCCCACGAGCTTGGCGTCATCGTTCTCTATTCACGGGACTCGGCCATCGAAGGGGTGTCTGTCATCGTTGAGGGCTATGCGCTGATGATCTTAGGCGCGCGAGCGTTCAAGCCCCGCCTGCTCTTCACCATGGCTCACGAGTTTGGGCACTTGGTCGCGCACCACGACGATCAGGCGAGCGGCTACGCGCACCTTGATCGCCAAGAGGACTTCGATGGCATTCCAGGCGGTCCGCGCAAGCTCGAAGAGAAGTTTGCTGACGCGTTCGGCTCGGCCCTCGTGCTGCCGCGTCACGGCGTGCTGCTCGCAATAAAGGCGATTCGAGAGCAACTCGGGGCCAAGGGGCCTCTAGGCGACATCGAGATCTTGTGGCTGGCGCACCTGTTCCACGTCAGCTTCGAGGTCGCCGCGCGCCGATGCGAAGGCCTAGGCTTGGTACCGCCGCAGGGCGCGCGCGCTCTATACCAAAAGCTGCAGGACGACCACAAGAATCCTGAGCGGCGCGCCGCAGAGCTAGGCATCCCACCGCGGCCTGACATCCAGGTGGACGCGTCCCCTGCGCTTCTGCAAGCAGCAGCGCGTAAGGTGAGGGCCGGGGAGATTTCGGTGGGACGCGCTGCGGAGCTCCTTAACACACCAGTCTCCGCGCTGTTTGTTGCCAACGCTGAAATAGCCGCGTGATCCAGATCCTGGACGCTTCAACCCTCCTGAACCTCGCCAATGGCGAAGTCCTTTCGAAAGTCCTGCGCCTTCAGAACACATCGTTCCAAGTGAGCGGCGTCGTGCGTGACGAATCGCGCACCGTCGCACAGGCGATCGATGCGGCAGTCGCGGCCGGGCGTCTCACGCTGGTCGACGACAAGTTGATCAGCGTCTCGCGCTTCCTCAGGGCGAAAGCGGAGTGGCAGTTGGACAACGGCGAGACCGAGTGCATCCTAGCCGCATCGGAGTTAGGCTCCTCGGTCGCTTGCGACGACAAAGCGGCGCGCAAGGTGATCGTGAAAGTTCTTGGTGAAGATCGCC
The DNA here is from genome assembly GCF_016783915.1 of Acidovorax sp. GTDB lineage: Bacteria > Pseudomonadota > Gammaproteobacteria > Burkholderiales > Burkholderiaceae_C > Acidovorax. The sequence continues at coordinate 2,363 of NZ_JADHVT010000189.1, read as the reverse complement.
TAACCGGCTCCATCGGCCTGTTGCGCGAGACGGTGAAGGCGGGACTACTCACTCAGGCAGAGGCGTTCGCCGCCTACTGCTTGATGCGCGAGCGGGGAGGATTCCTACCCGCAATCGACCAAGCCGATTTTTAGCTCAGATCGTTTCCGGGCGCAGCCCCAGCTTGTCGTTGCGCAAGGGGTTGGGCGCGAGCTTCGCGAGAGCATGACGCACGCCTGCAAACGGATTAGCGATTGTCTTCTTCATCTGGCCGCGGGCGCAGAAACAGAGTCCGCACGAGCCGCAACGATGCTCGATGTGCGGCGTGAACGCGTGCTCTCCTTCGTCAAAGTGATGATCTCCGCAGCCGGGGCAGACCAGATCCAGAACTCTGCCCTCCAGGTGCGGCATGGCCGACTGCGCCATAAAGGCGCGCACATGCGTGGCGTCGAGCACCATGCCGTCGATCACAACCTCTGTGAACGTGTCGTCCAGGCCACTGGGCATCTCCTCGTCGGCTGTCTTGAAAGCGTGCACGTGGATACCATCCTCCTCAGCACGCGTTGAGGTCCACAGGATCGCCGGATTCGAGCCCCAGATCTGCACGCCCCCCGGAAAGTCGCGCTGCTTGAATGTGACCTTCTTCTTCGCCGGCACGAGCTTGGGCTTCTGCGCGCCCAGCATATGCCTCACGGTTGCCAAGGGATTGCCCACGCCCGGGCCGTTGTCGGAAAACTGCTTGCCGCAGCCGTGGCATTGGTGGCGACGGTGCGCATGGACGGCGAACCAGTCGCGGTCTAGGTGTGGAAAGCCACAGTAGGTGCAGTTAACCGTGATCGTCTGGAAGCCGAACACGGCTGAAACCATGTAGTTGATGGCGTCGATTTCGTCGACCTCTGCCCACCCGTCGGAGAGCAAATCCTTCGCGAGAGGGATGCGCAGCTTGCGATACGTTCGGTCAACCACTTTCTCCCCGCCTTTTTCGAGCCGCGCGTGCACGTGAATGCCTCGGTCGATGGGCTTGTTCGTAGTGTCATAGACGGCGGGCACGGATCCCCACAACGCAATGCCGCCGGGGTAGCGGCTGAAGTCCAAGTCCAGAGTGTCCTCGGGCGCGATAGGCTCGTCGTCGGCCGCTACGCATTTCTCCGCCGGAGTGCCGTATTTAGCCGTAGCGTTTGCGTGATGCCCAAGGCACCAATACCGGGTGCCGCCGTCTCGGCGCCGGCCCACAGGGACGATGTTGCAACTCATCGAGAAAGCTTACTCCAATAGCGTGTTGGTTAGCCGTCGTGCCATAGAGTGAGCGGAAGGGCCTCCGCCATTGTCCAGGGAGTTTAACCGCTGCTGAGCCGTCTTCGAAGGTTGACCGCCATAGGCTGGTTGCGGTCAATCAGCCCATTAAGCGCAACATCTGCTTTCTCCCATATTGGACGTTCCGGGATCAGTTCGCCCCCAGGAAAAGTTCTGGATGTCGAGCGCCAATGAACCTCACCTCAGCACGCCAAGGGGATGCTCGTCAGCATAAATATCTCCGCCACTTCATCCCTTCCCCACCCGATCTCGTCAGTTGCCCTGAAGTCAGAAACGATTGATCAGGTTCGAACAGTGCGTTGGCTCCTCGCGTCGCGGTAGTTCCGTAGGGCTGTAGGCCATAGAAAACTCCCAGACTTCCAAGTCGCTCGTATCAAAATGCCCATCTCAATCTAATATTCACTAGAATGTACGCATGAGAGAACTTAAAAACCAGCTCTATGAGCAAGTTGCCCGTATTGGCAAAGCCATTGCCAGCCCCAAGCGGTTGGAACTCATCGAGTTGTTGTGCCAGGGCGAGAAGACCGTCGAGACCCTGGCGGCCCAGGCCGAGATCAGCGTCAAACTCGCCAGTGCCCACCTGAAGGAACTGCGCATGGCGCGCCTGGTGGATACGCGCAAAGAAGGCAAGTACGTGGTGTACCGCCTGACCAGCAGCAGCGTGGCCGACTTGTGGGTCACCCTCCGCACAGAGGCGGAGGAGCGCCTAGTCGAGCTGCAAATGGCGCTGGCGGCGATTGCGGAGCCGGGTGCCGACCTTAAAGGTATTGATCGCAGCGAAATCCTGCGCCGGGCCGCTGCAGGAGAAATCACCGTCCTGGACGTCCGACCCCAAGCGGAGTTCAGCGTGGCGCATTTACCGCACGCCCGCTCGCTTCCCATCGAAGAACTCAAAAAGCGCCTTGCCGAGTTGCCCAAGGATGTGCCCGTAGTGGCGTATTGCCGGGGCCCGTTCTGCCTCATGGCAAAGGCCGCCACAGAACTGCTGCGCAAGAAGGGATACCAGGCATTCCATCTTGCCGACGGGGTAGCGGAATGGCGCGCCCGCGGGTTGCCTATTACCAGCCCGA
>NZ_JADHVT010000188.1 GCF_016783915.1 Acidovorax sp. | reverse complement strand
CGCGACCGCAGGTGGCGAAGTAGCGCGAATCCGGGGACGGGGCGCAGCCGTGGATGGAGATCGCACCGTGGTAGAGCGGCTTCTGGATCATCTCCCCATGCGTGGGCGTGACGCCACCGGTCACGAGGCGAAAGGGAGGGCGCGGATCCTCGTCGAAACTGGTGAGGTTGATGGCCCCCATCACCTCGTCGCGAACCGGGTCGATAACAGTTAGCGTGTTCGAATCTTCGTTGGTCAGGAAGACGCGGTCACCAGGCTGCGGTCCTGCGGCAGACTTTTGCGCGGCGTGCGCGCCGTGGGCCTGTGACAACGCGAGGCCGTGCGAAGTGGCCGCTGAGCCGGCTAGCGCACCTGCTGCCTGCAGCAGCGTTCGACGTGTGAGAAAGGGGTTGGATTGCGGATGCATGCAAGGAACTCCAGTTAGTTACCTTGCATAGACGCGTGACACGCCCACTTATTCCGCGCGCACCTGATTAAAAATGGCCGCCTGTCAGTTTATGTTCTTTCGCGCAGTTGGCGCCGCAGTTCATCGGCCACCGGATGCAGGCCGGTCGCTTCGACGGGCCCCACTAGGCTGAAGCCGAAACCGTCCTCGCCCCACGCATACCCGCGTACGCCGTCGCGCATGTAAGGTGCCATGGCGCGCGCTTGCCGCTGCTGCGCCATGGGCCGTGCCATCATCACAAGGCGAGTGCCCTGGTCGTCATCGTACATGTACAGCAGTGCCGGCCCTTGCGATGTAGCCACCATGCGCCCGCCCATGAACCGGTAGCCCGACGCAGCGAGATCCGGCACAGCGAGCGATCGACCGAGGCGGCGTGCGGCCCACTGCGTAAGCACCTGACTTTCGTCGGCACGGATCTCCACCGGGCGCAAAAAGTCCGGAGCGAACGTACGGTAGCTCAGCGCTGCGTCTTGCGCCAGCGCCAGCACGCCCGCCTCGCCAGTGGGTGCCGCATCACGCGCCCACCATCCCCCTGCGCCACCCACCGCAAGCAGCAAGGCTGCGGCGACTGCCTGCCGCCAATGAGTCATCCGGCCGCGACGTTGCTGTGCGACCAGCCGCGCGACATTCAACTGCGGAGGAACAGGCTCGTGCGCCACGTCCGCGAGCGCGGTACGCAACTGCTCGCGCTGCTCACAGTAGGTCGCGATACGTGCGCCTTCCTGCGGATGCTCGGACAGGAAGGTCAATACCGCCGCGTGGCGATCCTCGTCCAACCGCTCGTCGACGAACGCTTGGAGGTCTTCTTCAGTGATAGGGCGTACAGTCATTTCACGCGTCGCAAAAAAGAGGTTGAAGGGGCGGCCGCCTTCATCAATGCAGTCGGCCAGCCTGTGCCGCGAATCCCATCGCTCATGAGGGTGGTCAGACGGGCGCGCGCGCGGGATAGGCGCGACATTACCGTGCCGATGGGTACGCCCAGGACCTGCGCTGCCTCGGCATAGGACAGGTCCTCCACGCCGACGAGCAACAGAACAGTGCGATGCTCCTCGCCCAGCGCGTCCATCGCTTTCAGCAGATCGCGGCGACGTAGTGCGTCCTCCTGAGGCGGTGCCACGGCGACATGATGCTCTGCTGCGTCCTCCAGGGGCACCTGTGTCGGACCACGGGAGCTTCGCCGCAGCCTAGTCATGGCCAGATTGTGGAGGATGGCGAAGGTCCAGGCCCGCACGCTGCCGTCGCGGTGGCGTTGATTCCAGCTTTCGATTGCGCGCACCAGACAATCCTGTACCAAGTCGTCAGCCGCTGAGCGATCCTTGAGCAGGGCGCGCGCGTATCGACGAAGGTCGGGAATGACCGTCTCCAGGGTGGCTATGACGTCGTTTTCTGTGGTGGGTGGCATGGTGAACAGGGTGGCGACAGGCGGGCCAAAAATGCTTGCAGTCTCTGCACGCAGTCCGCCCTGCCGCTACAGACGATTGTGGCGGCGGTTTATTCCCGGTGGGGATTCTTGGGGAAACCTGGGCGCTGCGCCGCGGTGGCGGCACGGGCTCGTGCTACGGTGACTGAGCGCTTTCGCTCCCGCGCATGGAATAGACCGCCTTGAGAGACGTCTATCGAAGGCGAGTCCTGTCAAGAGCCCGCGCTGCCGAGGCTCGTGCCCGACAGCCTCGTCCATTCGACCCTGCAAGACCTCAATGCCCTTGTATAGCCTCACGCCATCTATGCCTACTAGATGAGTTCGCCACTTTGTCTTCACGCCCGCCGCGCTTTGCTTTTCGTCACAGTGTTATTCGTCTCCCGTCAGGCGAACGGCATGGCGGGAGCTGCCTGGCCGTTGGGCCCCTCCGGGGCAAGAGACACCACGTACCCCTTGCATCAGTCACTGCGCGTCGGTCCGAGCAAAGTTGCGGAACACAAATTTGCTGGATTCGCAGGAATTGCACAATCCTTGACTCAAAGAACAGCTTGGTTGCTCAGTTCTGCTTGGCGAATCTCATGCCTAGGGTGGGCTGCGCCCTCGGGCTTGTCGGTTGTTAGGACTCGCATCCGCTATCCACGTAATGGGTTAACTGCGTCGCACGGTGCCATGCCTCTAACTTTTGGCCCACGCTTGGAGATGAGGGATCTCCTTCCATGACCGATAGCAGACATCGTAGCGTGCGGCAACAAAGGGCCGGGAGCGGACACTTACGGGCACGCACCAGCTTCGAAAACGATCTGTGCCACGCGTGTGCACCCAGTAAGGGCAAACTCGTGCGTGCGGCTGCCAAGAGGCGTCAATCTGCGCCTTCGTGGAGCGCGTCCTTAACCGCGGGCCCTCAGGATCGTGGACGCAAGCGGCGAACGGTGCTGGTGGGTAGCGGGGAAGTGGAGCGGCTGGCTTCGCGCTCCAGGTAACCCAGGCACAGCGACACGAGCTGGCGTCGAATAACCCGCGCCAGCTTCGCAGGGGCCTCCTCCTCCAGCAGCCCCTTTGTCGGCCCGATCATCGCTGTGGCGAACATGTAGGCCGTCACCGGCAAGTCGTCGAAGCTCGCGTCGGTCACGGTCGAAAGCGCCGCCGCTAACGCCCTGCACGCCCGCACGCTTGCCTGCTTCACCAAGTCCGCACGTGCGAGCTCCGCCGCCACTGCATAGAGTGCGCGCGCCTCGTCGGCCCGGTCGAGTTTCGCCGTCACGAAAGCATGGACCACAGACTCGACCAAGACCGCAAGGGGCCGCTGGTGGGCTCGGCTAGCCGCCACTTCCACGGCCTCCACCACGCCGTTCAAGTGGCGCTCCAACACGGCGTTGAGGAGCGCCTGCTTGTTGGGGTAGTACTGATAAAGGCTTCCGACGGAAACGCCAGCGCGCTCCGCGACACGCGTGGTCGTCAGTCGGTGGACGCCATCCTTGAGCAATACTTGGATAGCCGCTTCAAAGACGGCGGCGACCGTGACGACCGACCGAGCTTGGCTGGGACTGCGCCTTGGTGCGAGGGAAACGATGGGGGTCGGCATGAAGCGGCGGGCGGGTGGGAAGAGCATCAGTATGGCCAACGTCCAGGCTCTGCGCCATGCTAAACCTGAAGGATCGTCCAGATTTTGCTGCGGAACCCGCATCGTACAGCACCTTCTTTCATAGGATCGAATGTTCCTCTCTTGGTGCCTTCCGAAATGCGAATTCCCAATCTGAGCGATCCTTCATACATTGGAGTCTTCAACGGCAGGACTCTTACATGGCCCACTACCTCATCACTGGCGCGACTTCCGGACTTGGACGCGAGGTGGCACTTCGACTGGCCCGCATGGGCGGTCATCAACTGACACTTCCGGCGCGCGACGCGGCTAAGGCGGAAAGCTTCCGTGCCGAACTCCTCGCGCTCGGTGCGGGTCAGGTGCGCACACCCGCGCTCGACCTGTCGTCGCTGCAAAGCACAGCAAGCTTCGTGAGCAATTTCCTACGCGACACGACGGATCCCGTCGACGGGGTGCTATTCAATGCGGGCCGCCAGTCCGCCACCAGGCTAGTGAAGACGGCCGACGGCTTCGAGTCGACATTTGCAGTGAATCATCTGGCGCATCACCTAATCCTCAAGGGCCTGACGCATCGCTTGACGGAGGCTTCAATCGTCGGATGGACGGCGAGCGGCACGCACGACCCCGCAGAGAAGTCCGCCCGGCTGTCAGGCTTTCGGGGCGCGCGCTACACCACGGCGGCGCGCATCGCCCAGGGCAGCTACGACGATGCCTCGGACGAGCAAGCCTGCAGGGATGCATACGCCACGTCGAAGCTCTGCAACATTGTCTCGGCGCGCGCCCTTGCGGACGAGGCCGGCACCCGCAGGACCTACTTTTCCTTCGACCCGGGTTTGATGCCGGGAACCGGCCTGGCCCGAGAGCAGAGCGCTGCCATGTACTGGGTTTGGAACAATATTCTTCCGCTCATTGCACGCTTGTTGCCTGGCACGAGTTCAACGGCGCGGTCTTCCGCCGTTCTCGCAGACCTTTTGGTCGGCAAGCTGCGCGGATCGCACAATGGCGCGTACTTCAACTACACCGGCGGGCAACTCGAACCGGCAAGCCCGGCGAAGGACCGCCGGGTCGCACATGATCTCTTTGTCGAAAGCGACTGCATCGTAGGCCGGTATGCGTGGTGACCTCGTGATCGTCCGCAGCAGGAACTGACCCAATCGGTCCGGAGACATAGTCTCTGCCGGGACAACTGAACGCTTTAGTGAAACGGGGCGAGCCACACGCTGAGGGCGCTTTGCGCGCAAAGGGGACATTGGGGAATGGCAGCTACTGTTTAGGGTTGTGGGATACCTGCCCGGAACTGGCACCCAAACGACGATCACCCACGGCCTGAGGGCAGGTGTCGCACAAGCCTCGGGGGAGGAAACCGCGGGGAACGCCAACGCGGGTGTTCCGGGCGCAAACGCTATGGGGATTCTGGCAGCGGCCTGGCGATCACAGCTCGTATGCATGCGATGCCAGTGTGCCGTTGTGTGTGGGCGGGGCCTGGGGCATTGCTGATCAGTCGCCTGTTTCCGAGTATTTCGCAGGCCATACAGAACCGTTCGCGGCGACATGCGTGCGCCCTCCCTGTCGACGGGCAAAAGCGCATCGACATCAAAGACAAGTGGTGGCGCGCAGAGCTGCTCATAACGCGGGCGGTGCGCGGATGGCCTGCCCGCGCATGAGACATTGCAGGATGGTCATCGCCTGGCCGCAGTGTCGGCAGACGAAGATCGGCGGCACTGCGTTGGGCGGTAGGTCGGCTTGCTCCTCGCTGCTGGGTGAGGCGGCTTGCGCCGGGACGACCTCCAACAACTGGCGCGCCAGCGCGAGGCTGGCCTTGCAGTTGCCATTGGCCAGCAAGCCATAGTGGCGGATACGATGGAAACCGCTGGGCAGCACATGCAGCAGGAATCTGCGCATGAACTCCTGGGGCGCCAGCGTCATGGTCTTGTGGCGCGTGCTCCCCTTGGCCCGGTAGTCCTTCCATTTAAAAATTACCCCGCGCTCATCCATCGCAACAAGCCGGCTGCTCGTGATAGCCACCCGGTGCGTGTAGCGAGACAGGTAGGCCAGCACCGCCTGGGGGCCGGCAAACGGCCTCTTGGCATAGACCACCCACTCGCATTGGCGCATCGGAGCCAGCCACTGGCTGAAGCAGGCACCATCAGCCAGCGCCGCCAGTTCGCCGAAGAACCTCAGCCGCCCCGCCTGGTGCAGGCGCAACAGCTCTTCGATGAAGCGCCGTCGCATCAACCTGGACAGCACGCGCACCGGCAAAAAGAAGCCCGATCGGCAAGCCACCCAGGACTTGCCGTCAGGAGCCAGTCCACCGCCTGGCACGATGCCATGTACATGCGGGTGATGCGTCAGTGCAGAACCCCAGGTATGCAGCACCAGCGTGGCACCGATGCGTGCACCCAAATGCTTGCGGTCAGCAGCGATGGTCTGCAGCACCTCGGCGGCGACATCAAACAACAACCCATAGAGTTCTACCTTGTTCTGGTACGCCAGATCTGCAATGGGCGCGGGCAGCGTGAAGACCACGTGGTAATACTCCACGGGCAGCAGATCAGCCTGGCGGGCATCGAGCCAGCGCTTGGCTGCAGCGCTTTGGCACTTGGGGCAGTGTCGGTTGCGGCAGGAGTTGTAGGAGACCAGCTCGGTGGCGCAGCTATCGCAGCGCAACACATGTCCCCCCAGTGCCGCTGTGCGGCACTGCTCAATGGCCGACATGACCTTGAGCTGAGACAGGCTCAAGTGACCGCGCTGGCTGTCACGCCAGGCGGCACCATGCTTGAGGAAGATGTCGGCGACCTCCAGAGTGGGCCGCTGCACGCGCGCACCTTCAGGCGGCAGGCATGGGCTCCAAGGGGCCGATCACCTCGCGCAGCAGGTCAGTCGCCACGTGGGCGTAGATCGATGTGGTCTCCAGCTTCTTGTGCCCCAGCAGCACCTGAATCACGCGGATATCGACCTTGCGCTCCAGCAGATGCGTGGCAAAGCTGTGGCGCAGGGTGTGGGTAGTGACCCGCTTGTTGATACCAGCGGCATCGGCTGCCGCATGAACGGCGCGGTTGAGCTGGCGAATCGAAAGAGGCTCCAAGGGCGTCATGCCTGGGAACAGCCAGCCGCCAGGCAGCATCTTGCCCTGGGCATGGGCCAGGTGCCACCAGGTGCGCAGGCGCCGCAGCAGGACAGGGCTGAGCATGGCGTAGCGGTCCTTGGCACCCTTGCCTTGCTCCACGCGCAGCGTCATGCGCTGGCTGTCGACATCGGTGACCCTCAGGCTGACGACCTCGCTGGCGCGAAGACCTGCGCCATAGGCAACCGATAGAGCCACCTGGTGCTTGATGTTGTGGGCCGCAGCCAGAAGGCGTGAGACTTCTTCGCAGCTCAGGACCACAGGCAAGGTGCGAGGTAGCTTCACGGGCTGCATCTTGGCCATCAGCTCGATGCGTCCCAGCGTGATGTCGAAGAAGAACTTCAGGCCCGTGAGCGTGGCGTTGAGCGTCATGGGAGATGAGCCCGTATCCACCAGATGGAGCTGGAAATTGCGCAGATCCTCCACCGTGGCCGCATCGGGCGAGCGCTTGAGGTAAGCGGCCAGCTTGCGCACGGCACGGATGTAGGCTTCTTGCGTGCGAGGCTCCAGCTTGCGCATTCGCATGTCCTCAAGCATGCGCTGGCGCAGCGGCGAGATGGAGGGGGTCGAAGGGATCATGATCGCGCTCCTGTCGAAGAACGAGGCCGATTGCCTCACTCGCCAACATAGACAGGGGCGCGATGTGTACTTACTGTCAGGGCCTTCGCGGCGGGCTACCGCGCGAGCGGTTTAGTCCTCTGGCCGATAGTGCGAATTCGTTTGCGGTCAGCGTATGACTGCAATCAGCCTGAAGCAGTCACCTCGCCCCTCCAGCCATTCACGGCCACGGAAAACACGTATCTCAACGCACACAAAAAAGCGCTCCAACGGGAGCGCTCTCTGTT
>NZ_JADHVT010000047.1 GCF_016783915.1 Acidovorax sp. | reverse complement strand
AACGTGGGCACGATCGGCCACGTGGACCATGGCAAGACCACGCTGACGGCAGCCATCGCCACGGTGCTGTCCGCCAAGTTCGGCGGCGAAGCCAAGGCCTACGACCAGATCGACGCTGCGCCCGAAGAAAAGGCCCGCGGTATCACGATCAACACCGCCCACGTGGAATACGAAACGGCCAACCGCCACTACGCCCACGTGGACTGCCCCGGTCACGCCGACTATGTGAAGAACATGATCACCGGCGCTGCCCAGATGGACGGCGCTATCCTGGTTTGCTCCGCCGCTGACGGCCCAATGCCCCAGACCCGCGAGCACATTCTGCTGGCTCGCCAAGTGGGCGTGCCTTACATCATCGTGTTCCTGAACAAGTGCGACATGGTGGACGACGAAGAACTGCTGGAACTCGTCGAAATGGAAGTGCGCGAACTCCTGGACAAGTACGACTTCCCAGGCGACGACACCCCCATCATCCGTGGCTCCGCCAAGCTCGCCCTGGAAGGCGACAAGGGCAAGCTGGGTGAAGAAGCCATCATGAAGCTGGCCGAAGCACTGGACACCTACATCCCCACGCCTGAGCGCGCTGTGGACGGTGCCTTCCTGATGCCCGTGGAAGACGTGTTCTCCATCTCCGGTCGTGGCACCGTGGTGACCGGTCGCGTGGAACGCGGCATCATCAAGGTCGGCGAAGAAATCGAAATCGTCGGTATCCGCGACACGCAAAAGACCATCTGCACCGGCGTGGAAATGTTCCGCAAGCTGCTGGACCAAGGCCAAGCTGGCGACAACGTCGGTCTGCTGCTGCGCGGCACCAAGCGCGAAGACGTGGAACGTGGCCAAGTGCTGTGCAAGCCCGGCTCGATCAAGCCCCACACCCACTTCACGGCTGAGGTGTATGTGCTGAGCAAGGACGAAGGCGGCCGCCACACTCCTTTCTTCAACAACTACCGTCCTCAGTTCTATTTCCGCACGACCGACGTGACTGGTGCTATCGAGCTGCCAGCCGACAAGGAAATGGTCATGCCTGGTGACAACGTGTCGATCACTGTGAAGCTGATCAACCCCATCGCCATGGAAGAAGGTCTGCGCTTCGCTATCCGCGAAGGTGGCCGTACCGTGGGCGCTGGCGTCGTGGCCAAGATCATTGCTTAATTCATAAGCAGAAAAGGAACTTGCCATGTCCAAGCAAAAAATCCGCATCCGCCTGAAGGCGTTTGACTACAAGCTGATCGATCAGTCCGCTGCCGAGATCGTTGACACCGCCAAGCGCACAGGCGCCATCGTCAAGGGTCCCGTGCCCCTGCCGACACGCATGAAGCGTTTCGACATCCTGCGCTCGCCGCACGTCAACAAGACCAGTCGCGACCAGCTGGAAATCCGCACGCACCAGCGTCTGATGGACATCGTGGACCCAACGGACAAGACCGTGGACGCCCTGATGAAGCTCGACCTGCCAGCCGGCGTGGACGTCGAAATCAAGCTGCAGTGATGTAGCAATGGCTGCTGTGGGGCGGGCTTGCCTGCCTTGCAGTGACTGAAATAACGCGAACTTGCTTGAAAAAGCAGTTCGCGTTATACTTTAGGGCTTCGCTCGATTTGCGCCGGTTAAACGGTGTGCGTCAGCGGAGTTTTATTAACCTTCTTTCATACACGCAAGCGAGAGCCTGCGAAAACGCCGTAGCCAATTGAAGTTGCGGCGGTGAGAGTTTTGGAGAAAACCAATGAGTCTGAGCAACTCCCTCGGGTTGCTGGGTCGCAAAGTGGGCATGATGCGTCTGTTCACCGATGATGGGGACGCAGTGCCTGTCACGGTGGTGGATGTGTCCAACAACCGCGTTACCCAGGTCAAAACCCAAGAGAACGATGGCTACGTGGCCCTGCAGGTCACGTTCGGTTCGCGCAAAGCATCGCGCGTGACCAAGCCAGAAGCCGGCCACCTTGCCAAGGCAGGTGTGGAAGCCGGTGAAATCATCCAGGAATTCCGCGTGACCGCAGAAACCGCTGGCAAGTATGCCGCTGGTGCTGCAGTGCCTGTGGCTGATGTTTTTGCTGTCGGCCAGAAGGTGGATGTGCAAGGCACCTCCATCGGTAAGGGCTACGCCGGTACCATCAAGCGTCACAACATGAGCTCGCAGCGCGCGTCGCACGGTAACAGCCGTTCGCACAACGTGCCTGGCTCGATCGGTATGGCACAAGACCCAGGTCGCGTGTTCCCCGGCAAGCGCATGACGGGTCACCTCGGCGATGTCACCAAGACCACGCAAAACCTCGATGTCATTCGCATCGACGAAGCGCGTCAACTGCTCTTGATCAAGGGCGCAATCCCGGGCTCCAAGGGTGGGTTCGTGACCGTGCGTCCCGCAGTCAAGGCCAAACCTTCTAAAGGAGCGAACTAATGCAGCTCGAACTCCTGAATGACCAAGGCCAGGGCGCATCCAAGTTGGATGTTCCTGAAACCGTGTTCGGTCGTGAATACAACGAAGATCTGGTGCACCAGATCGTGGTGGCCTATCAGGCCAACGCACGCCAAGGCACTCGCGCCCAGAAGGACCGCGAGCAAGTCCGTCACTCGACCAAGAAGCCTTTCAAGCAAAAGGGTACGGGTAACGCACGTGCAGGTATGACTTCCTCGCCTCTGTGGCGTGGGGGTGGTCGGATTTTCCCGAACATGCCTGACGAAAATTTCACGCAGAAGATCAACAAGAAGATGTACCGCGCCGGTATGTCTGCCATCTTGTCGCAGCTGGCCCGCGAAGGCCGTCTGGCTGTGGTCGATTCGCTCAAGCTTGACTCGCCTAAGACCAAGGTCCTGGCTGACAAGTTCAAGGCGATGAACCTGCAATCGGTGATGGTGATTGCCGACGAAGTGGACGAAAACCTGTACCTGGCTTCCCGCAATCTGGTGAACGTGCTCGTCGTTGAGCCCCGTTACGCTGATCCCGTGTCGCTGGTGCGTTTCAAGAAAGTGCTCGTCACCAAGGGTGCAATCGACAAACTCAAGGAGATGTTCGCATGAGCACACTCAAGTTTGACGAAGGTCGTCTGATGCAAGTGCTGGTCGCTCCCATCGTGTCCGAAAAGGCCACCATGGTTGCCGAGAAGTCCAATGCAGTGACGTTCAAGGTGCTGCAGAACGCTACCAAGCCCGAAATCAAGGCCGCTGTGGAATTGATGTTCAAGGTGGAAGTCAAGGGCGTTTCTGTGGTGAACACCAAAGGCAAGACCAAGCGTTTCGGCAAGACCGTCGGCCGCCGCGACAACGTTCGCAAGGCATACGTCACGCTGCAGCCAGGTCAAGAGCTGAACCTCTCCGGGGAGGCCGCGTAATCATGGCTGTCGTTAAGATGAAACCTACCTCGCCCGGCCAACGTGCTGTGGTGAAGGTCACGCGTGACCACCTGTACAAGGGTGAAGCGTACGCCCCCCTGCTGGAGCCACAATTCCAGAAGGCCGGTCGTAACAACAACGGTCACATCACCACCCGTCACAAGGGCGGTGGTCACAAGCACCACTACCGTGTGGTGGACTTCAAGCGCAACAAGGACGGTATTCCGGCCAAGGTTGAGCGCATTGAGTACGATCCCAACCGTACGGCCCACATCGCTCTGGTGTGCTATGCCGACGGCGAGCGTCGCTACATCATCGCTCCCCGCAACCTGGAAGTGGGCGCAACCCTGCTGTCCGGTTCGGAAGCTCCGATCCGCGCAGGCAACACGCTGCCTATCCGCAACATCCCCGTGGGTTCGACCATCCACTGCATCGAGCTCAAGCCCGGTGCCGGTGCTCAGATCGCCCGCTCGGCTGGTGCTTCGGCAACGCTGCTGGCCCGCGAAGGCGTTTACGCTCAAGTGCGTATGCGCTCCGGCGAAGTGCGCAAGATTCACATCGAATGCCGCGCCACCATCGGTGAAGTGGCCAACGAAGAGCACAGCCTGCGCCAACTGGGCAAGGCCGGCGTGAAGCGCTGGATGGGTATTCGTCCTACGGTTCGTGGCGTGGCCATGAACCCTGTGGATCACCCTCACGGTGGTGGCGAAGGCCGCACCGGCGAAGGCCGCCATGCAGTCGATCCTTGGGGCAATCTGACCAAGGGTTATCGCACCCGTAACAACAAGCGCACACAGATCATGATCGTGTCGCGTCGCAAGAAGTAAGGGGTAACAGATGACTCGCTCTCTCAAAAAGGGTCCATTTGTTGACCATCACTTGCTGGCCAAGGTCGAAAAGGCCGTTGCCACCAAGGACAAGAAACCAGTCAAGACCTGGTCGCGTCGCTCCATGGTTCTGCCCGAGTTCATCGGTCTGACCATTGCCGTGCACAACGGCAAGCAACACGTGCCGGTCTATGTCACCGACCAGATGGTGGGCCACAAGCTGGGCGAATTCGCCCTGACGCGCACCTTCAAGGGTCACCCCGCTGACAAAAAAGCGAAGAAGTAAGGAACGACCATGTCTGAAACACGTGCAGTCCTCCGGGGCGTCCGTCTGTCGGTCGACAAGGGCCGTCTGGTCGCCGACCTGATCCGCGGCAAGAAAGTGGACCAGGCTCTGAACATCCTGAACTTCACGCAGAAAAAAGCTGCGGGAATCGTCAAGAAGGTTCTGGAGTCGGCCATCGCCAACGCCGAACACAACGATGGCGCTGACATCGACGAACTGAAGGTCAAGACCATCTACGTCGAACAAGGCACCACGCTCAAGCGCTTCACCGCGCGCGCCAAAGGCCGCGGCAACCGCATCAGCAAGCCCACGTGCCATGTGTACGTGACGGTTGGCAACTAAAGGCTCGGGAAGACTATGGGACAGAAAATCCATCCTACCGGCTTCCGCCTTGCGGTCAGCCGCAACTGGTCCAGCCGTTGGTACGCCAGCAACCGCGATTTCGCGGGCATGCTGGCCGAAGACATCAAGGTGCGCGAGTACCTGAAGGCCAAGCTCAAGAACGCGGCTGTGTCGCGCATCCTGATCGAGCGTCCTGCCAAGAACGCCCGCATCACCATTTACTCGGCACGTCCTGGTGTGGTGATCGGCAAGAAGGGTGAAGACATCGAGAACCTGAAGAAGGAACTCGCTGCTCGCCTGGGCGTGCCGGTCGCAGTGAACATCGAAGAAGTGCGTAAGCCTGAAATCGATGCCAAGCTGATCGCCGACAGCATCACGCAACAGCTCGAAAAGCGCATCATGTTCCGCCGCGCCATGAAGCGCGCCATGCAGAACGCCATGCGTCTGGGTGCCCAGGGCATCAAGATCATGTCGTCCGGTCGTCTGAACGGTATCGAAATCGCTCGCTGCGAGTGGTACCGTGAAGGCCGCGTGCCACTTCACACGCTGCGTGCGGACATCGACTACGGTACCTCTGAAGCCAAGACCACCTACGGTGTGATCGGCGTCAAGGTCTGGGTCTACAAGGGTGACACGCTGGGCCGCAATGACCTGCCCGCCGTGGAAACGCCTCGTCCAGACGAAGAGCGCCGCCCACGCGGCCCACGCCGTGATGGCCGCCCAGGTGGCGATCGTCCAGGCGCAGGCCGTGGCCCACGTCGTCCTGTCGGTGGCAACGCCGCTCCGGCCGACGGCAGCGACAAGCCAGCGGAAGCTGGTGGCGCTGATAACACCGCCGTTAAGCGCGTACGCAAAGTCGCCGCGCCCGCTACAGCAGCGGACGGTAAAGGAGAATAAAGATGCTGCAACCTGCTCGCCGTAAATACCGCAAGGAGCAAAAGGGCCGTAACACTGGTGTCGCAACACGGGGTGCCTCCGTTGCGTTCGGTGATTTCGGTCTGAAGTGCACCGATCGTGGCCGTCTGACGGCCCGCCAGATCGAAGCTGCACGCCGTGCGATTTCCCGTCACGTCAAGCGTGGCGGCCGTATCTGGATCCGTGTGTTCCCGGACAAGCCAATCTCTACCAAGCCCGCAGAAGTGCGTATGGGTAACGGTAAGGGCAACCCCGAGTACTACGTGGCCGAAATCCAGCCCGGCAAGATCGTGTTCGAGATCGTCGGCGTGCCCGAAGAACTGGCCCGCGAAGCCTTCCGCCTGGCTGCTGCCAAGCTGCCGCTGCGCACCACGTTCGTCAGCCGTCACCTTGGCGCGTAATTCAGGAGACCATGAAAATGACCAAAGCTACTGAACTGCGCCAAAAAGACGTTGCCGGCATCGAGGCCGAAATCAAGGCACTGCAAAAGGCCCATTTCGGTCTGCGCATGCAAAAGGCTACGCAGCAACTGGGTAACACCAACACGCTGCGCACCACCCGCCGTGATATCGCACGTGCCAAGACCATTCTTGCTGAAAAGCAAGCCGCCAAGTAAGGAGCCCATATGACGGAACCTAAAAAATCCCTCAAGCGCACCTTGATTGGCAAGGTGGTCAGCGACAAGCGTCAAAAGACTGTGACCGTGCTCGTCGAGCGCCGTGTGAAGCACGAGCTCTACGGCAAGATCGTTGCGAAGTCGAGCAAGTACCACGCCCATGATGAAAATGGCGAGTACAAGCTGGGCGACGTGATCGAAATCACCGAGAGCCGTCCGCTCTCCAAGACCAAGAACTGGGTGGCTACCCGTTTGGTGCAAAAGGCTGGCCTGCTGTAAGCAGCAGCCCATGCCTGCTCTGTGGGCGCAAGCCCCTGGGCAGCAAAGCCCTTCAAAACGACCCACAATGTGGGTCGTTTTGCTTTGTGGGCCTCCCTTTTGCGCACACGCTACACAGTGCCCAAGAGAAGCTTGGCGAGGCACGGCGTTCTCGGGTTCCAACACCCCATCCCAACATCCCTAGGAGAAAACAATGATCAAAGTCGGTGACACCCTGCCCGCAGCCACGCTGATGGAATATTCCGAAATCGAGGGCGAAGGCTGCAGCATTGGGCCAAATCCCGTAGCGGTGGACAAGGCCACGGCAGGCAAGACGATTGCCCTGTTTGCATTGCCTGGCGCCTTCACCCCCACCTGCTCGGCCAAGCATGTTCCGGGCTATGTGGAGAAGGCTGCCGAGTTCAAGGCGGCTGGTGTGGATGAGATCTGGTGCGTGAGCGTGAACGACGCTTTTGTGATGGGCGCCTGGGCGCGTGACCAGAAGACCGATGGCAAGGTGCGCATGCTGGGCGACGGCAGCGCCGCCTTCGCGCAAGCCACGGGCCTGACTCTGGACCTGACCTCCAAGGGCATGGGCCTGCGCAGCAACCGCTATTCGATGCTGGTGCGCGATGGCAAGGTCGTGACGCTCAACGTCGAAGCGCCAGGCAAGTTTGAAGTGAGCGATGCCGACACGCTGCTGGCGCAGGCCAAGGCGTGACATATCACGTTTACTGCTATTGAATAGATAGCTGCCGGCGCATGTAAATCATGCGCTGGCGCCTCAAATGATCAAAAAATATCGACCTTGAGGTAATGCGCCCCCGGTATTGGGTTGTGGTAGTAGGGAGGGATTTCCTCGAAGCCCAGATCGGTATACAGCGCGCGGGCCGACTCCATATCGTCCAGGGTGTCGAGCAATACGCAGGCGTAACCGGCCTGCCGCGCCCGGTCCAGCATAGCTTCGGCCAGTTCGCGGCCCAGGCCAAAGCCCCGAAATGCCTTGCGCACATACAGCCGCTTCATTTCACTGGCGTTGGGGTAATCGGCGTTGTCCAGCGGGCGCAGGGCACAACAGCCGGCCAGGGCGCCTTCGACTTCTGCGACTAGCAGGGCGCCACGTGGTTCGGCGTAGTCGCCAGGCAACTGCGCCAGTTCGGACTCAAAGTCCTGAAAACACAAATCGACGCCCAGCGTGCAGGCGTACTCGCGAAAGATGTCTCTGACCGCGTCCCACTCCGCAGGCGAGGAGGGAGTTCTCAGGGAGATGGAGGGCTTGTCCAAAGCGCAGGGCGTGCAAACGAGGGAGCCGCCAGTGTAGCGACTTCGGTCAGACCGCCGGTGCTGCCAGTGACGACACCCACCAGGCCAATGCCGCACTCAGGGCCAGCACCACCAAGGCCGCGATGCGGCTTATGGCGTCATCACGGGAGGGCGTTGCGGCCTGAGGCAGCGTCTTGTCTCCGCCCAGCATGGGTCGGATGAGCTGTTGTTTGCGCACACGCACATAAAAGATGATGGCCAGCACGTGCAGGCCCACCAGCCCCAGCACCAGAAACTGCCCGATGTCCTTGTGGTAGCTCGTAGCCAGACCCACGACGGCGTTCGAGACATATTGGGTCAACGGTCCGGCAAAGGCGATCTCGTCGTCGCTCAGCAAACCCGTGCCCACTTGGGCTGCCAGCACGGCCAGCAGCACGAACACCGACAACGCGCCCAGCGGGCTGTGTCCGATGCCGTCCTCAGGATGTGGCGCGCCACGCAGGTACCGCAGCAGCCGTGCCGGCGAGTACAGGAATGCCGAAAAGCGCGACCAGCGCCCCCCCACCAACCCCCAGACAGTCCGGAACACGAGCAATGCCAGCACCGTGTAGCCCAGACGGAAGTGCCAGACCATGGCATTGCCCCCCACATTGGCGGTGATGACCAGTGCCACGATGCAGACCGCCAGGGCCCAATGAAAAATACGGGTTGGTAGGTCCCAGATGCGTACGGTGTGCTGCGTCATGGTGGTCAAAGGCGGTGCGCCGAAGTGAGGGATGGATGAAGAGATATGCGGCATTGTGCGACAGGGCGGTCGGACCTGTAACCTCCCAGCCACAGCACAACTGCGCTCAAACCGGCATACTGCGCAGGCTTGGAAGGCACCATTCTGTTCCACCCACGAAAAAGGAAGTTCCGATGAAAGCACTTGCTGCGTTGACCCTGGCGGCTGCGGCCCTGACCCTGTCCGCTCCCGCCTCCGCCCAATTTGCCAAAGCCGAAGATGCCATCAAATACCGCCAGAGTGCGCTGTTCGTGATGGGCCAGCACTTCGGCGGCCTGGGCGCCATGGCCAACGGCCGTGTGCCTTTCGACGCCAAGGTGGCGCAAGAGAACGCCGATATCGTGGCCCACATGGCAAAGCTGCCATGGGCAGGTTTTGGCCCGGGCACCGACAAGGGCGCACCCACCAAGGCACTGCCAGAAATCTGGACCGAGCAGGCCAAGTTCAAGGACCATGCCGAGAAGCTCGAAGCAGAGGCCGTGAAACTTGCCGCTGCGGCCAAGACGGGTAACCTCGACAATCTCAAGACCGCTTTCGGCGCTACGGCGGGCACCTGCAAGGCCTGCCACGACAGCTTCCGCGCGAAGTGACAGAAACAGCGGGAGAAGCTTGTTGCTATGCTTTGTATAGCAATTCAGGCATGATTCACTAGAGCAAAAGGCCAATTTCTTTCGAAATTGGCCTTTTTTGTGCCCGGGGCGGGGTGTAGTGCATGATGGGGCGTTGTATTTGCCCCGCTTCTCAGGTTTCCGCCAACAGCTTCTCGATCAACTGGTGCAGCTCCGGGAAATTGGGGGCGCCCACATAGGTCTTCACGATCTCGCCCCGCTTGTTCACGATGAACGTGGAGGGCGTCAGGCGCACATCGCCCCAGGCCTTGGCCACACTGCCGGTGTTGTCGATGGCCACCTGGAAAGGCAGCTTGCGTGTCTCTGCAAAGTTCACCACGTAGCTGGGTGGGTCGTAGCTCATGGCCACAGCCAGGGTATCAAAGCCTTTGCTGTTGTACTTGTTGTAAGTCGCGACGATCTCTGGCATCTCGGCCACACAGGTCGTGCAGCTCGTGGCCCAGAAGTTGACCAGTGTGACCTTGCCCTTCAGGTCGGCGGTGGATTTGCTGGAGCCGTCCAGCAGTACGAAGGTCGATGCAGGCGCTTCGGCGCGGCCCGTGTCCAGGTACACATAGGCGCCCACAGCGGCAAACGCTGCCACCGCCACACCTGCTGCCCAATGCTTGATCGCCATGACTTCACCACCCATCCCAAAAAAACACGGGGCCTGTGCCCCACCCCACATTGTGCCGGAGCCGCCCGCTCGCGGCGCAAGCGGCGCCCGCAACACCAGGGCTGGACTCGACTTTCCCGCAAAAGTTCGCTGCAGAACGCAGGGCAGAGCCGACATCGGGGACTCTGCCGATAATGCCCCGATGAAATGGACATTGACCGGGGCCGCCGCCCTGCTGATTGCGGGCTGCAGCCCCGCACTGAATTGGCGCACCGTGCCGCTGCCCGAGGCGGACCTGACCATCACCCTGCCGTGCAAGCCCGACCACGCCACCCGCACCGTGGAGCTGGCCGGTGCGCCGGTAGAGCTGTCCATGGTGGGCTGCGATGCCGATGGCGCAACCTTTGCCGTATCCCATGCCGCGTTGGCCGACCCTGCCCAGGTGGGCGCAGCACTCACCCACTGGCGGGCTGCCATGCTGGCGCGCCTGGGGGCGGGGGCTGTAGCAGGGGCCCAAGACGTTTCCTATACGCCGCGCGGCACCTTGCCCCTGCCGCAGTCGGTGCGTACCGTGGCCCAGGGTCAGCGCCCCGACGGCACCGCGGTCACGGCGCAGGCCGTGTGGTTTGCACGCGCGGCAGGGCCGCAGGTGCGGCTGTACCACGCCGTCGTCTACAGCGCCAAGCCCCGACCAGAAGTGGCCGACCAATTCTTCGCCGGCCTGGCGCTGCCATGAGCGGCGGCGTGTTGCCACGGCGGGCGGCCGTCATCGTCTTTCTGGCGTTTGCCTTTGCCTACTTTCTGTCCGCGCTGGTGCGTGCTGTCACGGCCACCCTGGCGCCCACGCTGGCCCAGGAGTTCTCGCTGCAGGCGCGGGACCTGGGGCTGCTGGCGGGCGGGTACTTTCTGGGCTTCTCTGCCACGCAGCTGCCTTTGGGCACCTGGCTGGACCGCCACGGCCCCAAGAAGGTCGCGCTGGGGTTCCTGGGCGTGGCCGTGGTGGGCAGCCTCGTGTTCTCAGCGGCCACGGGGTTCTCAGGGTTGCTCGCCGGGCGGGTCTTGTGTGGTGCGGGCGTCAGCGCCTGCCTGATGGCGCCGCTCACGGGCTATCGCCGCTGGCTGGAGCCGGTGGCGCAGATGCGGGCGAACTCGTGGATGCTGATGACGGGCTCGCTGGGCATGGTGGCCTCCACGCTGCCAGTGCAATGGGCGTTGCCGCTGGTGGGCTGGCGGCCACTGTTCTGGGGGCTGGCGGTATTGATCGCGTTGTCGATGGTGGTGATTGCTTTGTGGGTGCCGGTCTGGGGTTCGGCGGGGCAGTCCAAGGCAGCGCCCAACGCCGCAGAGGCCGTGCCCCAGGGCTATGGCGTGGTGTGGCGCCACCCCTACTTCCAGCGCCTCGCGCCGCTGGGGTTCTTCTGCTACGGCGGCATGGTGGCCATGCAGACGTTGTGGGCAGGGCCGTGGATGCAGCGCGTAGCGGGCTACACCGCCCTGGAGTCGGCGACGGGCCTGTTCTGGATCAACGTCTCCATGTTGTGCACCTTCTGGACCTGGGGCATGGTCAACCCCTGGCTGCTGCGCAAGGGGTTTGGTGCCGACCGCCTGATGGCCATGGGCCTGCCGCTGTGCCTGGTGGTGTTGCTGGGCATCATCCTGGCGGGGCCCCAGGCCGGGGGCGGCGCTTGGGCCTTGTTCTGTGTGTCTTGCACCTTTGTGTCGCTGTCGCAGCCTGCCGTGGCCATGGCGTTTCCGCAGGCGCTGGCAGGGCGTGCACTGTCGGCCTACAACCTCGTGATTTTTGCGGGCGTGTTTGTGGTGCAGTGGGGCATCGGGCTGGCGGTGGACGCCTTTGCGGCTGCCGGACTGGCCACGGTGCAGGCCTTTCAGGCGGCCATGGCGGTGTACCTGGCGTGCAACGCCGGCGCCTATGCGTGGTTCGTGTTGCGAGGGCGGCGCCATAATGTGCTGACAACCCCCACACCATGAACACTTGCGCAACCATCGATGCAACCACCGGCGGCCTCTTCATGACCTGCCCTTCGTTGATACCCGCGTGGCGTAAGTCGTGACCATGAGCCCCACCAGCATCCTCATCATTGCCCACGCCCCACTGGCCCACGCGCTGCGTGAATGTGCGCTTCACGTGTTTGCAGACTGCGGCAGCAGCGTCGCCGCCCTGGACGTGCAGCCCAACCAGCCCCCCGAAGAATCGCTGGCCCAGGCTCGCATCATGCTGGACCAGCTGGGTACCGACACCACCCTGGTGCTGACCGATGTGTTTGGTGCCACGCCCTGCAATGTGGCGCAGCGGCTGGTGGATGGCGTGCGCTCGCGCCTGGTGACGGGCGTCAACCTGCCGATGCTGTTGCGCGCCGTGAGTTACCGGGCCGAGCCGCTCGATTCCGTGGTGACCCGCGCTGTGGTGGGGGGCACCCAAGGGGTGATGCAGGTGGCCATTTCCGCGCCGCAGAACCAGAACCGCCGTAACCGACATGATCAAGACTCGTACGACCATCAGCAATAAACTGGGCTTGCACGCCCGCGCTTCGGCCAAGCTCACCAAGCTGGCCGGCAGCTTCCCGTGTGACGTTTTCATGAGCAAGGGAGAGCGCCGCATCAACGCCAAGAGCATCATGGGCGTGATGATGCTGGCCGCCGGCCTGGGCTCCGAGGTGGAGCTGGAAACCAACGGCGACCGCGAACAGGAGGCCATAGACGCCCTGCTGGCACTCATCGCCGACAAATTTGGCGAGGGTGAGTGAACCTGCCAGCTCCGCCCGTGTCCTGACCCCGTCGAACCTTTGATCACACCACCATGACCTTCTCCGTCCACGGCCTCGCAGTTGCACGCGGCATTGCCATTGGCCGGGCCGTGCTGGTGGCGTCCAGCCGGGTGGATGTGGCGCACTACTTTGTCGAGCCCTCCCAGGTCGAGGGCGAGATCGAGCGGGTGCGCCAGGGCCGCAACGCCGTGGTCGAGGAGCTGCAGCGCCTGCAGACCGACATGCCCGCCGACGCGCCGCACGAGCTGACCGCGCTGCTGGACGTGCACCTGATGCTGCTGCAGGACGAAGCTCTAACGGGCGGCGTCAAACACTGGATCACCGAGCGCCTGTACAACGCCGAGTGGGCGCTCACCACCCAGCTTGAGGTGATTGCGCGCCAGTTCGACGAGATGGAGGACGAGTACCTGCGCGAGCGCAAGGCGGACCTGGAGCAGGTGGTTGAACGCATCCTGCGCTACATGAAAGGCGTGGCCAGCCCGGTGGCACCACCGGCCAGCAGCCCGCGCCGCAAGACACAGCAAGATTTGCTGCTGGACGACACGGTGGATGTGCCCCTGGTGCTGGTGGCGCACGACCTCTCGCCCGCCGACATGCTGCAGTTCAAACAAAGCGTGTTCGCGGGCTTTGTGACGGACGTGGGCGGCAAGACCAGCCACACCGCCATCGTCGCGCGCAGCATGGACATCCCCGCCGTGGTGGGCGCGCGTGCCGCCAGCCAGCTGGTGCGCCAGGACGACTGGGTCATCATCGACGGCGATGCGGGCGTGGTCATCGTCGATCCCTCGCCCATCATCCTGGCCGAATACGGATTTCGCCAGCGCCAGGTCGAACTGGAGCGCGAACGCCTGGCGCGCCTGCGCCACACGCCTGCCATCACCATCGACGGCCACAAGATCGAGCTGCTGGCCAACATCGAGCAGCCCGGTGACGCCGCCGCCGCCGTGCGCGCAGGCGCCGTGGGCGTGGGGCTGTTCCGCAGCGAATTTCTGTTCATGGGCAAAAGCGGCAACCTGCCCGGCGAGGACGAGCAGTACCGCGCCTACTGTGAGGCCATCGACGGCATGCAGGGCTTGCCAGTCACCATCCGCACCATTGATGTGGGCGCGGACAAGCCGCTGGACAACAAGGCCCACAAGGACAGCTACCTGAACCCGGCCCTGGGCCTGCGCGCCATTCGCTGGAGCCTGGCCGACCCGGCCATGTTCCGCACCCAGCTGCGCGCCGTGCTGCGGGCCGCTGCACATGGCAAGGTGAACCTGCTGTTTCCGATGCTCGCGCACACGCACGAGATCCAGCAAACCCTGGCCCAGGTGGACCTGGCCCGAGGCGAGCTGGATGCGCGTGGCGAGCCCTACGGTCCGGTGCAGCTGGGCGCGATGATCGAGGTACCTGCCGCCGCACTCATGGTGCGCACCTTCCTCAAGTATTTCGATTTCCTCTCGATCGGCACCAACGACCTGATCCAGTACACCCTGGCCATCGACCGCGCCGACGAGGCCGTGGCCCACCTGTACGACCCGCTGCACCCCGCGGTGTTGCGCTTGGTGAGCGATGTGATCGCCGAGGGCGAACGCCAGGGCAAGAGCGTGTGCGTGTGTGGCGAAACTGCCGGTGACGTGACCATGACCCGCCTGTTGCTAGGTTTGGGCTTGCGCAGCTTTTCGATGCACCCTGCACAGATCCTGGCCGTCAAGCAGGAGGTGTTGCGCGCCGACACGCGCAAGCTCGCACCGTGGGCGCAGCAGGTGCTGGAAGGCGACGAACCTGCCGTGCTGTTGACAGCCTGAGGGTTTGCGGGATCGTTGGCTACTATCAAAATTGATAGCTGCCAAGGCATATTTTTCCAGCGCTACTGGCCAATTGGGCTGATTTTTTCCGTCAGCGTGCCCGCATCCCCATCACGGCCGCGCTGATGATCATTGCGGTGGCGAGTGCAATGCTCCAGGTGAAGGCGCGCCCACTCACCAGAATCAGCAGCGCGGTGGACGCCAGTGGCGTGATGTAGCTCAGGATGCCGATGTGCCGGGCGTCCCCCAGTTTGAGCGCCCTGTCCCACATAAAAAACGACGCCCCCAGCGGCCCCAGGCCCAACACTGCGAGCAGCCCCCAGTCGCGCGGCTGCAGCGCCACAGCGGGCTCCAGCAGCACATGGCACAGCAGCGACAGCACGCCGGACACCAGTCCGAACAGGCCGATGGCCGTGGTCGGGAACGCTGCCACGCGTTTGGTCAGCAGCGAATAGGTGGCCCAGATGAGAGCCGCCGCCAGAGCGGGCAGGTAGCCCCAGGCCAGCGTGCCACTCAGCTCGCGTCCACCCGCAATCGCAGTGGCTGCTCCCCCAAAACCCAGCAGCGCCGCCAGCACATGCGGCAGGCGCAGCGCCACACCGGGCAGCACCACCGGCGAGAGCACCACGATGAACAGCGGCCAGAGGTAGTTGACCAGGTTGGCCTCCACCGGCGGGGCATGGCGCAGCGCAATGAACAGCAGGAAGTGGTACGCAAACAGGCCGTACACGCCCAGCGCCAGCGTGCGCAGCGGGATGCGCCACTGCGACGGGTCACGCAGCACAAACGGCCAGGCCGGCACGCTGCCGATGATGAGTGCAATGCCTGTGAGCAGGAAGGGCGGAATGTGGGTGAGTGACACCCCCAGTGAGGCGAGAGAGGCCCACAGCGCAATGGCGCCCAGGGCGTAGAAGTTGGCTTTCATGGCACCGAGCTTACGCCCGCCCGCACTCGAAAATCGTCGCGCAACGCTGGTGTACCGTCGCGCGCCAAGGTTGTTGGATGGTCTTCAGCGGTCTGCCTGCGTCATCTGTGATGCTCAGCTCGGCGCAGCGCAGCCGTAAGGGCCGAGGGCGAGCGGTAGCCCGTGCGCCGCGCCACCTCCGCCACTGCCATGCCAGTGCCCCGCAGCAGCCGCGCCTGTGCCAGGCGCTGGCCCCGTAGCCAGGCCATGGCACCCACGCCGTGGTCGTCCCGGCAGCGAGCGGCAAACTGGCTGGGGCTCAGGTGCACCTGCGCCGCCAGGTCGGCCACGGTCAGTTCACGGTGCCACTGCTGCGCCGCCCATTGCTGCAGTGCGGGCCAGTCGATGGTGCGGCGGCGCGTGGGGCCGGGCATGGAAAGGTGGGAACGGGGGCTGCCGAGCCAGGCCTCCAGCAACAGCGCAGAGCCGTAGGTTTGTGCCAGCGGGCGGTCTTGTTGCAGTGCGCTCGCCAGATAGTGCGCCAGTGGCAGTGCATCGGCGGGTGGTTTGGTCCAGCGGCGTTGGCCGGTACAGCGCGCCCAGTCGGGGTGTGCGCTGTCGAGCACCAGGCACAGGCTGCCACGGGACGATTCAAAGTCGTGCCGATCACCCGGGGCAATCACGCAGCCGCCGCCGGGTGCCACGCTCACGCAACGGCCAGCCACCTCCAGGTCCAGGGCTCCGGAGAGTCCCAGTAGGATCTGGAAATGGTCATGGCTGTGACTGCCCGGCGACGCGCCGTAGCGGCGCAGGGATAGTTGGTCTGGAGTGTCCATGGAGGCGGTTCGATTCCGGATTTTGCTGCAAATGGAGTTCAGGCTCAGATTGGTGTCGGCGGCATGCCCTTCGCCAGACCTGCCATTTAGTGCTTCGCGGTTTGAATTTATGTTGCTAGAGTGAATTCGAACATTGAGCAACAAGGAATTCATATGGTTTCAAATGCAGGTGTGGTGCCGCCTGCAGAGCTTGCAGGGGGCAGTCCCGACGAGTTGTTGTCGTGCCTGCTCATCGTGGCCAAGTCCCATGGCTTGCCGTCTACCCCCGAGGCGGTGATGGCAGGCCTGCCTGCGGAGCAGCACCGGCTCACGCCCGGCCTGTTTGCACGTGCGGCGCGTCGGGCGCACATGAGCAGCCGGCTGGTGCGCGAGCCCCTGGCGCGGGTCAGGGATGTTTTGTTGCCGGCGGTTTTGCTGCTGCAGGGCGAGCGCGCCTGCGTGCTGCTGGGCTGGAGCGAGGGGCGCAGCGAGGCGCTGGTGGTGTTGCCCGAGCTGGGCGATGCGCCCATCCAGGTGTCGCGTGCGGCGCTGGAAGCGGACTATCTGGGGACCACGGTGTATGTACGCCCGTCCCAAAGGTTCGATGCGCGGGCGCCGCAGGTGAAGGCGGGGCGGCATGGGCACTGGTTCTGGTCCGTGCTGGCAGAAAACCATGGCCTGTACCGCGATGTGCTGCTGGCCGCGCTGCTGGCCAACCTGTTCGCCCTGGGTATGCCCATATTCACGATGAACGTGTACGACCGCGTGGTGCCCAACAACGCGGTCGATACCCTATGGGTGCTGGCGCTGGGTCTGTCCATCATGCTGGTGGGCGACCTGGTGCTCCGCACCCTGCGGGGCCGGTTTGTGGACCTGGCCAGCAGCCGTGCAGACGTGAAGCTGTCGGCTCACATCATGGAGAAGGTGCTGGGCACGCGCATGGAGCAGCGGCCCGCGTCGGCGGGGTCGTTTGCTTCGAACCTGCGGTCTTTCGAGTCGGTACGGGACTTCATCAGCTCGGCCTCTGTGGTGGCGTTCATCGACCTGCCCTTTGCGTTGATCTTTGTCGTTGTGATTGGCTGGATTTCCTGGCCCATGCTGGTCCCGCTGCTGATCGGGGCCCTGGTGATGCTGCTCTATGCCCTGGCGGTGCAGGGGCGCATGCACGAGCTGTCTGAAACCACCTACCGCGCGGGGGCACAGCGCAACGCCACGCTCGTGGAGGCGCTGGTGGGCTTCGAGACCGTGAAGGCGCTGGGCGCCGAGGCGCCGCTGCAGCGCAAGTGGGAGCGAAGCACGGCGCTGCTGGCGCGGGTAGGTGTGCAGCTGCGCCTGCTCTCGGCCACGGCCAGCAACAGCTCGGCCTTTCTGCAGCAGCTCATCAACCTGGTGATCGTGATCCTGGGCGTGTACATGATTGGCGAGCGCCAGCTGACCATGGGCGGTTTGATTGCCTGCACGATGCTGGCCTCGCGCGCCATGGCGCCGGTGGGGCAGGTAGCGGGACTGCTGGTGCAGTACCACACGGCATCTACTGCGCTGACCTCGCTCAACGAAATGATGAAGCGCGAGGTGGACAGGCCGGAGGGGGCCAATTTCATCAGCCGGGGGCGGCTGCAGGGGGGCATCGAGTTCCGCGACGTGAGCTTTACCTACCCGGGCCAGCAGTCGGCGTCGCTGCGCAATGTGACGCTGAACATCAAACCCGGGGAGCATGTGGCCATCCTGGGGCGCATCGGCTCGGGCAAGACCACGCTGCAGAAGCTGATCCTGGGGTTGTACCGGCCCACGTCGGGTGCTGTGCTCATCGACGGGATCGACCTGCGCCAGCTGGACCCCGCCGAGCTGCGGCGGCAGATGGGCTATGTGCAGCAGGACGTGATGCTGTTCTATGGCTCGCTGCGCGACAACATTACGCTGGGGGCGCCTCTGGCCGATGACGAGGCGGTAGTGCGCGCGGCCGAGATCGGGGGCATCCTGCCGCTCATCAATGCCCACCCGCAGGGGTTCGACATGCTGGTGGGAGAGCGCGGGGAGTCGCTATCTGGGGGGCAGCGCCAGGGCGTTTCCATTGCCCGCGCCGTGATCAACGATCCGGCCGTTCTGCTGCTGGATGAGCCCACCTCGTCCATGGACCATTCGAGCGAAGAGGACATAAAGCGCCGCTTGGCCGATTTCTCCAAGGGTCGCACGTTGGTGCTCATCAGCCACCGCACATCGCTGCTGGAGCTGGTGGACCGCATCATCGTGATGGATGCTGGCCGTGTGGTGGCCGACGGGCCCAAGGAGCAGGTGGTGCAGGCCCTGCGGCAGGGTCGCATCGGAAAGGCGGTGTGATATGGCTGAGCTCAACGAGAAAGCCTTCCACCAGATTGGCCGTGCCGTCAAGACGGGCGGGGTGGCCAGCGACTCCATCTTCGGCCGCATGGTCAAGCGGCTCACGCCTGCAGGGACCGCTGAGTCGCTGGACTGGGCTGATGATGCCGATTGGGCGCGCCTGCAGCAGGAGCCACTGCGCGCGCGCGCGCTGTTGCGGCTCGCAGTTCTGTTTCTGCTGCTGCTGGTGCTTTGGGCCGCGTATGCCGAGTTGGACGAGGTGACGCGTGGCGACGGCAAGGTGGTGCCAACCAGCCAGGTGCAGGTGATCCAGAGCGTGGATGGCGGCATCGTGGAGGAGTTGCCCGTGCGCGAGGGGCAGGTCGTGGAGGCCGGCCAGCTGCTGCTGCGGGTGGATTCCACCCGCTTCATGTCCACCATGCTTGAAAGCCGGGCCAGCCTGCTGGCCCTCCAGGCCAAAGCCTTGCGCCTGCAGGCGCTGACGCAAGGGGGCAGCTTCATCCCGCCGCCCGAGCTTCTGCGTGATGCGCCGGATATCGTGGCGCAGGAGATGCGCTTGTACCGATCGCGGCGTGAAGAGATCAGCGCACAGGTGTCCATTTCGCAGAACCAGCTGATGCAGCGGCAGCAGGAACTCAATGAAGTGCGCGCGCGCAAGGAGCAGGCCGAACGGGGGCTGGAGCTCATGCTGAAGGAACTCAATGCCACCAAACCCATGGTGGCCACGGGTGCCGTTTCCGAAGTGGAGGTGCTGAGGCTCGACCGCGAAGTGGCAAGGCTGCGCGGTGACCGCGAGCAGGCGGATGCGCAGATTTCCAGGGTCCAGGCGGCCATCCAGGAGGCCACCAGGCGCATCGAGGAGGTGCAGCTCACGGCGCGCAACCAGATGAGTGCGGAGCTGTCGGAGACCATGAGCAAGCTCTCGAGCATGTCGGAAGGCGGCCGCGCGCTGGCCGACAAGGTCAAGCACGCCGACATCCGCTCGCCTGTGCGTGGCACAGTCAAGCGCCTTTTGGTCAATACCGTGGGGGGGGTGGTGCAGCCGGGCAAGGAGGTGGTGGAAATCGTGCCATCGGATGACGCGCTGATCCTGGAGGCACAGGTGAGTCCCCGCGATATTGCTTTTTTGCACCCGGGTCAGGAGGCCATGGTCAAGTTCACTGCCTACGATTTCTCCATATATGGGGGGCTGGTGGCTGATGTGGTGAATATCAGTGCCGATTCGGTGGTTGATGAAAAGGGCAACGCCAACTACTTGGTGCGTGTGCGCACGCGCAAGGCCAGTCTCGGGCCGAATCTGCCCATCATTCCCGGGATGGTGGCGCAGGTGGACATTTTGACAGGCAAGAAGACCGTATTGGCCTATCTTCTCAAGCCCGTGCTGCGAGCCAAGGCCAACGCCTTGTCGGAGAGGTGAAATCCATGCGCCACTACTTGGCCAGCGATACAGTACAGCCGTCGGACCGCTGGTGTACGGCGTTCCCTTTTGGGATTTTTTTTGGTAAAGCGGACAGGCCTGCGCTGATGGAGGTTTTACGAAAGGCTGATGGAGCGCCAACCATAGCTTGGCTGAGCACAGAGTATTCCGATTGGCCAGAGCTGCTTCGGGCCGTGCTTGTACAAGCACCCTCCACCCGCGTGGTGGTTGTGTCCGGCATGCCTGACGACCGAGAAGGCTTGCGTGCTATCAATGAGGGAGCTAGGGCGTATTGCCACCTCTTTGCCGTCCCCGAAATGCTGATGGAGGTGGCCGTGGTGGTCCAGCATGGCGGTCTGTGGGTGGGGCCGACGCTGGTGGCACGACTGGCGGCCGCCACCTGGAGCCTGACGGCCTCGCAGGCCTCGCTGCCGTGTCAGGAAGATCTGCAGCGGTTGCTTTCCTCTCGCGAGCTGGAGGTGGCCCAGGCTGTCGCCCGCGGGCTCTCGAACAAGGAAATTGCCGAGAGGCTCTTTATTTCTGAGCGGACGGTAAAGGCCCATCTCGGATCCGCCTTTGAAAAGCTCCATGTGCGTGACCGCGTGCAACTAGTGCTCCGCCTCAATCAAGGGGCCAATGGCCATGTCTGATAAAAACATCCATCCTTTGAGTTCTTCGGACGCGGGGCTGGCCCGCGTCACGGAGGACCTGATCGAATTGTTGATCGCACGGGGCGTCATCCGTTTCACGGACTTGCCACTGGCTGCGCAGAACAAGTTGCTGGAGCGCAAGGAGACCCGTGCGCGGCTTGGTAATAGTCTGGATCTATTGGGCGACGATTCGGGCAACGAAACAATTTGAGCGCCCAGGGGCGTCGAGCTCCAAATGTGGACCTAAGTCCAATGGTGAGCCACAGACCCCGACGGTAGCCTTCACAGCTATCAGTCACATGCCGTTCTTCTGGGCGAAAAGGCGCAGAAGTTTCTGGCTCACCGGAGCACGCTCATGTCTCAAATCGCCACAGTCGTAGCCGTGAACGGCACAGCATTTGCGGTCGATGCCAACGGCAATCGCCGCGCCCTCAAAGCGGGGGACGTTCTGCAAAAAGGAGAAGTCGTCCAGACCCCAGCTGGCTCCAGGGTGGAGCTGCTGATGGACGATGGCAAGGTGCTTGCCGTGGCACCTGAGCAGAACATCAAGCTCGATGAAAGTGTCACGCAGACGGCCGAACGCCCTACAGCGCAGGACGCTAGCGTAGCCCAGGGCACCATTGATACGGTGATCCAAGCGCTAGAGCGTGGTGGTGACCTGAACGAGCAACTGGAAGCTACGGCTGCGGGTCTCGGTGGCGGTGGTGGCGAAGGAGAGGGCAGTAGCTTTGTGCAGCTGCTGCGCATCTTCGAAGGGGTTGATCCCCTGTCCTATCTCTACAGCTTCACGCCCCAGTCGGCCCCGGACATCGATGTCAACCCGCTGGCGGTACTTGCACTTGATGCGTCACCACCGGCACCGGCACCAGCGCCCGCACCAGCCCCCGCTCCTTTGCCTCCTGCTCCGCCTCCGGCCCCGAATCCGCCGGTGCCGGCGCCTCCTCCGCCTCCGGCTCCCCCGCCACCCGGCCCTCCTCCTGTCTCTCCCCCTCCTCCTCCGCCCGATCCGGTGCGGGTGAGCCTGAGCATCACACTCGAAGAAGAATCCGTCCCTTCCGGTCGCGAGAGCCGCAGTGTGAACGGTGTGATCGGCAACGACGAGGACGAGGGCCTTTACAGCTACCAGCAAGGCATGTTTGACTTGGGTGGCGGTAGCATTTCCTCGATCAGCGTGCCGGGTTTTGCTCCTGTGTTTGTCACAACAGCAGGCGTGACCATCTATTTCAACGCGCAGGGAGAGCCCATTCCCCAGGGCGACCCAACGCCCCCGGCGGTCCTGCTGGTCATCACCTCCAGCGGTAGCTACACACTGACGGTTGTTGGCCCGCTACAGCATGCACCAGGCGGCGGTGAAAACTTCCTGGCGCTGCCCACGGTGACGATCAATGGCGTCACGGGCGAAGGTGGTGCGTTCACGGCCGAGGTGGGCATGTCCGTGCAGGATGACATCCCTGTGATCGACTCCCACACCGACGGTATCCCGACGCTCATGACGTCTGACCGTGGCGTGAACCATGCCAACAACACCGGGTCCGAAGGGACGGAAAACAACCCACAGGGTCCCGACGCGGACACCGACAGCAATACCTTCAATGGCACGGCGTTCGTGGTGTCGTTTGGTGCTGATGGCCCCAAGCTTCACCCCGGTGGTAGCGGTGGGGAAGAGGGTCAAAGCGAGAAGACTCCCGACGGCTACGCTTTCGCCTTCCAGATTGGCAACGGTGGCGCTACGGGGCTCTATGCCACCGGCACCAATACCGAGATCATGTTGAGTGCAACGGGCAACCCTGGCGAAGTGGTCGGTCGTGATGGCAGTGGCAACGTAATTCTCACTCTGCAGATGGATCCGCAGACGGGCGCTGTGGTCATGACCCAGACGGGAGCCATTCGCCATGCCGCGCCCGATGGCGTGGAGGGCGGGCTGGACGAGCTGCAGGCCATTGGCAAGGGCGTGCTTTCCGTAGTGCTGGCCGCCACGGACAACGACGACGACACCGTGATGGCCCAGCTCGACTTGGGCGGGCGGTTGCTGTTTGGCGACGACGTGCCTGTTTATCGCTATGACAACGATGGGGAAGAGTTGCCTGACGAAGGCGACGAAACGCAGTACCTGCGCACAGGATTGGAGCCTAGCCTTTCACTGGAGGCGGAGGAAGAGTCCGTGCGCGTCGATGGCGACAAGATCGGCAACGACGAGAACGACCTACCTCTGACCTCCACGGCCAACGGCGGTCTCACCCAGATCAACGGTGCCATCAACTGGGGTGCCGACGGTTTCGGCCAGCTTACCGGCGTGCGTGTGGGCAGCGGCGAAGGTGCCAGCGTGGTACCTGTCGGCCAGACCGTCTGGTTTGGCGCCGATGGCTCCGTGATTCCTTCAGGCCCCGGCGGTGCTCGGCCCGAAGGTGCCGCAGCCAGCCTGCTGGTGGAAGCCTCGGGCAGCTACACCCTGACCGTGCTGGCCACCATGAACCATGCGGCGGGTGGGGAAGTGGTGCAAGGGGAGGATTGGCTCAACCTTGAAACCGTGCGCCTGATGGGCGAAGACGGTGACGGCGACCCCATCACCGTGGCCTTGGAGACCCGGGTGCAGGACGATGTGCCGGTGCATGTGAAGGTCCTGGGCGTTCCTGTGCCACTGGTTGCTCTGCTGGAAGAAGAGTCCGCATCGAATGGTGATGGCGGCGTGATAGGCAACGACGAAACTGGGTTCTTCGACCCATTGAGCGCCTCCACGGGCAACCAGTCCATGACCGGTGTCGTGCGCTGGGGGGCCGACCAGTTTGGTGGGGTGGTGGCCGTGCGGATTGCGGGCCAGGAATATGCCGTGGGCAACGCGGGCGCCACGGTGTACCTGGACCGCGACGGCCAGCCCATTGCCGACGGCGACACCACAACGCCCCGCTCTGTGGCGCTGGAGATCGACGGTGCTTCCGGCGGTTACAGCCTGACGGTGATTGGCCCCCTGAACCACGAAGCGGGTTGGGGCGAAAACCTGCTGCTGCTCCCCACGGTGACTTTCGTAGGTGTGGATGGCGACGGTGACCGCATCGGGGTGGACCTCTACGCCAAGATTCAGGACGACGTGCCCGAACATGCCAAGGTGGACGGCAAGGTTGTCAAACTCAGTGTCCTGGTCGAGGAAGAGTCGGTGCCTGTGTCGGGCGGCGGCACGCTGGGCAACAACGAAACCGAGAACCCTGACCTGAGCTATGTGAAGTCGGACGCCACGGGCTTCCAGGGCGCAGTGAAGTGGGGGGCTGACCAGTTCGGCGGCCTCACGGGCATCAAGGTGCAGAACGGGTTCTTCTCCGAAAACAGCTACAGCCCGGTGGGTGGCGTGGTGACGGTGTACTTCGACCAGAACGGCAAGGCGCTGGCGGCGGGCGCCACCAGCGGCGCAGCAGTGCTGACGGTGAACGCAGAAACCGGGGCCTACCAGTTCGAGGTGCTGTCGGCACTCAAGCATTCCTCGCAGGGCGAGGATCTGCTGAACCTGCCCAAGATCACTTTCGTGGGCCAGGACGGCGATGGCGACACCATTGGTGTGGAACTCAATGCGTCGATCAAGGACGATGTGCCCATCGTGACGGTGAACGAAGCTGTGCCCGTTGCTGCGCACGGTTTCACGGTGGACTACAAGGGCGGCGAGGCGGGCTACAACAACAGCTTTGGCTACTACTTCAAGAACCCCGATGGCACGATCGACCTCTCCAAAGGCGGCATGGTGCTCTGGGACAACGTCAAGACTGAGGGCAATGCGGCGGTGTCGTTGCCCACAGGGGTCACGGCGGACCAGATCGGCTTCTTCATCATCCCCAACGGGGATGGCCGCAACGGTGCCTTGGGCGATGCGCAGGCTGTGTCGTTCCAGCAGGTCAATGGACAGTGGACGGCCTTTGTGAATGGTGTTGCCCTGTCGGGCGATGGCGCGCCGGTCTATTTCTCGGACCAGCGGCTCAACAGCGACGGCCAGTCGCATGTACAGCAGACCCCCTCCGGAACGTCGGCTGGCCAGGGCAGCAAAGGCAACTTCAACTGGGAAGACCTCAAGATTACCTCCACCAGTTCGGACAAGGACTATGACGACGTCAACCTGAACCTGAACTGGAACGTGCCGCTATTGGTGAAGGATGCCGAGGCCGATGCAGGTACCAGCTCCGACACGGATGGCAAGGCGCTCTCGGGCAGTTTCCAGTTCAGTTTCGGGGCGGACGGCGCTGCCGCCACGGGCAGCAAGACTTTTGGCCTGAGCGTTGGCGCCCAGGGGCAGGCCTCTGCCCTGAAAGACACCGCAACGGGTTCTACAGTGCTGGTGAAGATGGAGGGCGGTGCAGCCGTGGGCTACATCCTCATCGGTGGCGTACAGACCAACGTGTTCAAGGTCACAGTGGCAGGCGATGCGGCCAACAACGGCCAGGTGACGGTGGAGCAGTTCCGCGCGGTGGTGCACCCCACCAACGATCCGCACGAGATCGTCAACATCGGCGGTGGCGTGATCCAGCTGACGGCGCAGGCCAAGGATGGCGACGGCGACAAGTCCAATGTGGCCACCTACGACATTGGTCGGCAGATCAACTTCCAGGACACCGGGCCGGTGGCTGCGGACGATGCCCGCAATCTGGTGGCCACAGCCGGTGCCACGGGTACCACAAGCCATGCGCTTGGCAGCGTGCTCAGCAACGATTCCTATGAGGCCAAGGCCGACGGCGGTGCTGCCAGCGTGGTGTTCACCCGCGCTGGAGGCGACCGGTCGTACGATACCACCGACCTCACCGGTCCTTCGATGGATGCCACGGGCACCATGGGTGCGCTCAAGATTGCGACCGACGGTACCGTGTCCTACACCCTTGACAACCTCAAGGCCATGGCCCTGGGCGCCGGGGCGACGCTGACCGACCAGTTCAACTACCAGATGAAGGATGCTGACGGCGACACCGATGTGGCCAACGTGCGGGTTACGGTGCAAGGCGTTAACGATGCGCCCGAGTTCGTGACCGGCAACGACCAGACGACCCAGATATGGATCGACAAGGACGGCGATGGCAACAAGGACGAAGGCGAAGTGTCGCGCTACTCCGGGGCGAATGCTGACCAGATTGCAGTGAGCGTCCAGGAAGACGCCCTGGCGCAGGGCAATCGCGATAACCCCGGTCAGAGCACCACGGATTCCGCCAGTTTTGGCGTGGCGGACCCGGACATCGGGGACACCGTGTCGGTGCGCTTTGACACCACGGGCCCCTTGCCTGTGGTGACCTCCGGCGGTGTGGCCATCCAGTGGGTGCCCAATGCCGCTGGCACTGAACTTTTGGGCAAGGTTGGCGACACCACCATCATCAAAGTGACTATTGGCGGCAGCTACGACAGTGGCTACACCAGCAATGTAGTTCTGCTGGGCCCGGTCGATCACGCCCGCCCGGCCGCTGGGGCGAGCACCGACGGCGATGTGAAGGAGCTGAACTTCACCGTCATCGCCAACGACCGGCCCGCCAACCCGGCTACCGGCCTCACGGATTCCATGGCCCTCAAGGTCTCGCTGGAGGATGATGCACCCGTTGCGAAGCTGGTGGAGGGAACCTCACAGGCCGTTGTGCTGACAGCGATGCTGGAGGAAGAGTCCGCCTTGCGCGATGGCGTGAAGATTGGCAACGACGAACGCGATGCCAGCGATTTCGTCAACGGAGCCCAGTTGGAGGCATCGACCGGCGTGCGTGTCATGAACGGGGCCGTCAGCTGGGGGGCGGATGGCTTCGGCAAGGTCACGTGCGTGCAGTTTGGTGGCGTTACCGTGGCCGTGGATGGTGTCTCTGGCGGCAAGGTGTATTTCAATGCAGCCGGCCAGGCGCAAACCGGCGCGATGGGGGCAGCCGCCGTGCTGGAGGTCAAGGCCAACGGTGAATACACACTCACGGTGACCGGTGCACTGACCCACTCTGCGCAGGGAGAGGACACGTTGAACCTGGGCCGTGTGCATATCGTGGGCGAAGACCGCGACGGCGACTCCATCGGTGTGGAGCTTGCCGCCAGCGTCAAGGACGATATCCCCGTCATCACCACGGTAGAGCCCGACCCCGTGCCAGGCATCACTGTGCAACTGGTGGGCAGCGACGCCGGGTACAACAACACTTGGGGCTACTACATCAAAAATGCCAGTGGCGAGCCCACCACTGGCATGGTGGTGTGGGATAACGTGAAGAACCAGCCGGTGACCAGCGTCACCCTGCCGCCTGGCGTGTTGCCCGGCCAGGTGGGTTTCTTCATGATTCCCAATGGCGACAGCCTCAATGGCTCGCTGGGCAACAGCACCCCGGTGAGCTTCTCCAAGGACGGCAGTGGCCAGTGGGTGGCGAATGTGGGGGGCTCACCGCTCTCGGGCCAGGGGGCTCCCGCGTTGTTCGACAACAGCACGCTCAATCTCGACGGCCTGTCGCATGTGAACACGGTGGCCATGGGCCCTGTCACCGGCAACCAGAACTGGGAAGACATCTACGGTGGCGGTGACCGCGATTACAACGACGTCCTGCTCAACGTCACCATGCCGCTGTTGGTGGACGACAGCTTCCTGGATGTGGATGCGGAGTCCGACCTTGGGTCCACACGCTTCACTGTGAGCTATGGAGCAGATGGTGCTGCAACGCTGAACGGCAAAACGTATGGCCTGGTGCTCAATGGCGGCGAGGGCAGCTCCTCGGGCTTCCGCGACACCGCGTTGTTCTCCAACGGCCAGCCCTCGGATGTGCTGCTCAAGAATGGCCCCGGCGGCTCGGTGATCGGCTATGTGGTGGTGGACGGCGTGGAGAAAACCGTCTTCAAACTGTCGATTGATGCCGCCACTGGCGAGGTGACCTTTGACCAGCAGCGCACCGTGGTGCATTTCACGCCGGGCGACTCGAACGAGGTGCAAGCGGGCATGGCGGGCAAGATTGGGCTGCAGCTCACCGCCGTTGACGGCGATGGCGACAAGGTCGATGCCAGCATCGATGTGGGCCGGATGCTGTTCATTGCCGATGATGGCCCGGTGGCCTTGGACGATACAGACGGAACGCAGTGGGTGGTGGACCGCTGGGTGGCTACCGGCAATGTTCTCACCGGTGTGGGGACGACCCCTGAAGGTGCAAACCAAGGTGCGGACAAGCACGAAGGCATGCAGGACGGTGCCAAGGCCGAGGTGGTCCAGGTGCGTGCCGGTGCCGAAGGGGCGGTGTGGACCCCTGGCACGACGGTGGCCAGTGGAGGCAGCGCCACGGTGGCGGGCCAGTTTGGCTCGCTCACCATGGAGTCCGACGGGGAATACACCTACACAGGCCACCAGACGACCATCCAGCTCGGTGGTGGTGCCGGTGTACCCGCAGGCACAGACGCCTTTGACTATGGCAAGCCATACACCACGAACCTTGGTGAGCAGCTGATCACCAGCCCCACCCCGGGGCAGACCGGTGGTGCCGTGGTCACCAGCCAGGGCAATGGTGCGGGCGTGGACGATCCGACCGAGCCCGTGCCGGGCGACGTTGGTGCGAGCACGCCCGAGCAGGTCGGGTACTCGCCTTCTCAGGGCTCCGAGGCCCTGTCGGTGGACCTGGGCAAGATGGCGGTGCGGGCCGTGGTGGACATCTCCAACCTGTTCCAGAACGAATCGGGCCAGACGGGCAACAGTGGCGAAACCGGCCGCTGGGAGGCTTTCGACGCCGCCGGCAACAAGGTGGGCGAAGGGATGATCGGTGGCGTGCTGTTCAACAACGGCGCCAATGGCAGCGACCCGGTGCACCAGGGGCAGGTGGAGATCGAGGTGCTGGGGGCCGATGGCAACCCGATTGCCTTCCAGAACGTGGTGTTCTCTGGGGTGGACTACCTGGCGGGTGACAAGGGCAGCGATAGCTCCGACTATTTCGTCAAGGCGGTCAGCTTTGAGGAATATGTGGAGACCGGCTCCAAGGACCAGTTCAGCTACCAGATGGAGGACGGCGACGGCGACACCGACAGTGCCACGCTGACCATCGACACGGGTCACCAGCTGAGCGACCAGGGCCTGGGCATGGTCTACGAAGACGGCCTTGCCACGGGCAATGTGGACAGCAGCCCGCACACCACCGACACGGCAGGCACGCTGGGCATGGGCAGCGCCACCTACACCCTGGGTGTGCCGGTGCAGAAGATCACCTCGGCAGGCGACGAAGTGCGCTGGACAGTGTCAGGCGATGGCAAGACGCTGACCGGTGTGGCGGGGGCGGGCGCGGATGTGCGCACGGTGGCCGTGGCCACTATCGACGATAGCGGCCAGTACAAGCTGGAGCTGAAGGGTCAGGTGGACCACGCCTACACCGAAAGCGGTGAAGAGAATCTGTACCTGCAACTGGTTGCCAACAAGACCGAAGGTGGCGAGACCGAGGTGCAGGGCTTCAACGTCAAGATCCAGGACGATGCGCCGGTCTACGTGGGGGGCACGCAAGACACGCTGGTCGCCAACAGCGGTGTGGGCGAGGTCGTCGCTGACCTGGGCGCCCGCGTCGGGGCCGATGTGGTGGGGGCGGATGTGAACATGGCCGCCACCACGACGGCGTC
>NZ_JADHVT010000046.1 GCF_016783915.1 Acidovorax sp. | reverse complement strand
TGCGCAAGGCCGACACGCTCACGGGCGCCTACCTGGGCGGGCGCAAGCATGTGGGCTTTGGATTCAAGCGCATGGTGACGGAATCGACCCCACGCCTCATCCTGGAAGGCGCGCGCGAGCACAACCTGCAGGATGTGACCGTGGAGTTCCCGCTGCAGCGTCTGGTCACCGTGACGGGCGTGAGCGGCTCGGGCAAATCCAGCCTGATCCAGGACGTGCTGGCCCCTGCGCTGCTGCGCCACTTTGGCAAGGCCACGGATGCGCCGGGCGCGCACGACCGCATGCTGGGCGCCGACCACCTGTCGGACGTGGTGTTCGTGGACCAATCGCCCATCGGCAAGACTGCACGCTCCAACCCGGTGAGCTACGTGGGCGCGTGGGACAGCATCCGCGAACTCTTCGCCGTGGCGCCGCTGTCCAAGCAGCGCAGTTACACCGCCGCCAAGTTCAGCTTCAACAGCGGCGACGGGCGTTGCCCCACCTGCGGCGGCTCGGGCTTTGAGCATGTGGAGATGCAGTTTCTGAGCGACGTGTACCTGCGCTGCCCTGACTGCGACGGCAAGCGCTACCGGCCCGAGATTCTGGAGATCACCATTGAGCGCGGCGGCAAATCGCTGAATGTGGCGGATGTACTGGCGCTCACCGTGGCCGAAGCTGCGGCCGTCTTTGCGAACGACCGCGACGTGATCCGCGCGCTGCAGCCCATCGTGGACGTGGGGCTCGAATACGTGGCGCTGGGCCAGCCCGTGCCCACCCTGTCGGGCGGTGAGGCGCAGCGCCTCAAGCTCGCAGGCTTTCTGGCCGAGGCTGCACGCGTACAAAGCAAATCGCGCCAGACGGTGGCACGCAAGGGCACCCTGTTCCTGTTCGACGAACCCACCACCGGCCTGCACTTTGACGACATCGCCAAGCTGATGCGCGCACTGCGCAAGCTCATCGACGCGGGGCACTCGCTCATCGTCATCGAGCACAACCTGGACGTGATCCGCGCCAGCGACTGGCTCATCGACCTGGGCCCCGAAGGCGGCGATGCAGGCGGCCTCATCGTGGCCGAGGGCACGCCCGAGGACGTGCGGGCGCATGCCACCTCGCACACCGGGCAGGCACTGCGCGACTACGAACTGGCGCTGGGCGTGGGCGGCCACTCGGTGCACGAAAAAGCTGCGGTGCTACGAAAATCAGAGCGCCTCGCGCTGATGGATAAAGCGCCAGCGGCCAAAAACGCCATAGAAATCGTCAATGCGAAGGAACACAACCTTAAGAACCTGAGCGTGGACATTCCGCGTGGCAAGTTCAACGTGGTGACGGGCGTGAGCGGCTCGGGCAAGTCCACGCTGGCATTCGACATCCTGTTCAACGAGGGCCAGCGTCGCTACCTCGAATCCCTCAATGCCTATGCGCGCTCCATCGTGCAGCCTGCAGGCCGGCCCGAGGTGGATGCGGTGTACGGCATTCCGCCCACCGTCGCCATCGAGCAGCGCCTGTCGCGCGGCGGGCGCAAGTCCACTGTGGGCACCACCACCGAGGTGTGGCACTTTCTGCGGCTGCTGTACGTCAAGCTGGGCACCCAGCACTGCACCAAAGACGGCGCTGCCGTGCAGCCGCAGACGCCCGAGAGCATCGCCGCGCAATTGCTCACGCAGTTCCGCGGCCAGCACATCGGCCTGCTCGCGCCGCTGGTGATGAACCGCAAGGGCGTGTACACCGAGCTGGCCGACTGGGCCCGCCCGCGCGGCTACACACACCTGCGCGTGGATGGCAACTTCTTGCCCACCACCAACTTCCCGCGCATCGACCGCTTCAAGGAACACACCATCGAGCTCCCCGTGGCCAGCCTCGATGTGTCGCCCGATAACGAAGCCCAGCTCCGCACCGCGCTGGCCGATGCGCTCACGCACGGCAAGGGCGTGGTGCATGTTCTCTCAGGCATCACAGGCCTGCGTGAAGCCATGGAGGGCGGCCAGCCCACGGCCGGTATTGGCACGCTGCAGGCGTTCTCCACCAAGCGCGCCTGCCCTGTGTGTGCCACCAGTTATGCCGAGCTGGACCCGCGCCTGTTCAGCTACAACAGCAAGCATGGCTGGTGCCCCGACTGCGTGGGCACCGGCGTCAAGCTCACCAAGGACCAGCGCAAGGTGTTTGACGACTCGGTGCAGGACGACAAGGAAAAAGGCCGCGAGCAGACCTTTGCCGAGCCCGAGGTGGAAGACCTGGCCGACACGGCCTGCCCGAGCTGCAGTGGCACGCGGCTGAACGCCACGGCGCGCGCCGTGCAGTTTGCCGGTGTGGGCATCACCGACATTGCCGCGCTGTCCGTCACGGACGTGCGCCGCTGGGTCGAGACGCTTCGCATCGAAGGCGGCATGACCCAACGCGAGGCCGACATCGCCCGCGACCTCGTGCCCGAGATCCAGAGCCGCCTCGAATTTCTGGAAGAAGTGGGCCTGGGCTACCTCACGCTGGACCGCGGTGCGCCCACGCTCAGTGGCGGCGAGGCGCAGCGCATCCGCCTGGCCGCGCAGCTGGGCAGCAACCTGCAGGGCGTGTGCTACGTGCTCGACGAGCCCACCATCGGCCTGCATGCGCGCGACAACCAGATCCTGCTCAACGCCCTGCACAAGCTGGGCGATAAGGGCAACACGCTGGTGGTGGTGGAGCATGACGAAGACACCATCCGCCGCGCCGACCACATCATCGACATTGGCCCGAGCGCGGGCAAACGCGGCGGGCGCCTGGTGGCGCAGGGCAGCGTGGCCGACATCACGGGCGCGGAGGATTCGCAAACCGGCCGCTACCTGCTGCACGCCATGAAGCACCCGCTGCAACTGCGCCGCAGCATGTCGGCCAGCGAGGTCAGTGTCGAAGCGACGGCTGCCTTTGCCCGGGCCGAAGCCGCAGCGCCCACCGGCCGGCAAAGCGCTGCCGTC
The DNA here is from genome assembly GCF_016783915.1 of Acidovorax sp. Taxonomy (GTDB): domain Bacteria; phylum Pseudomonadota; class Gammaproteobacteria; order Burkholderiales; family Burkholderiaceae_C; genus Acidovorax. Next base: position 26,428 of record NZ_JADHVT010000046.1, on the reverse strand, counting down.
AAGAAGCGCGCAGCCCAGGCTGCATCGCTGGCCGCTGACGCACTGACCGAGGCCAAGGAACGCGCTGCCATGCGCTGGCTCACCGTGCATGGCGCACAGCTGCACAACCTGCAGAACGTGACCGCCACCGTGCCGTTGCACCGCCTGGTGGCGGTAACGGGCGTGAGCGGGTCGGGCAAGTCCACCCTGGCGCGCGATGTGCTGCTGGCCAATGTGCAGGCCTGGGTGCAGCAGCGCAGTACCAAGGCCGGGCGCGATGCCATGGACGCGGGCAAGGCGCCGCCGCTGGTCGGTTGCACGGGGCTGTCGGGCTTCGAGAGCATCGACCGCGTGCTCGAAGTGGACCAGACGCCCATCGGCAAGACGCCGCGTTCATGTCCTGCCACCTACATCGGCTTTTGGGACACCATCCGCAAGCTGTTTGCCGAAACGCTGGAGGCCAAGGCGCGCGGTTATGCGGCGGGGCGCTTTTCCTTCAACACCGGCGAAGGCCGCTGCCCCAGCTGTGAAGGTGCGGGCGTGCGCACCATCGAGATGAGCTTCCTGCCCGACGTGAAGGTGCCCTGCGAGACCTGCCACGGTGCGCGCTTCAACCCCGAAACGCTGGCCGTGACCTGGCGCGGCAAGAGCATTGGCGACGTGCTGCAGATGGAGGTGGATGAGGCCGTGGGCTTCTTCGCCACCATGCCCAGCATTGCGCACCCACTGCAGCTGCTGCAGGACGTGGGCCTGGGCTACCTCACGCTGGGCCAGCCCAGCCCCACCCTGAGCGGCGGCGAGGCGCAGCGCATCAAGCTCGTGACCGAGCTGACCAAGGTGCGCGACGAGGTGGGCCGCCGGGGCCAGAAGGTGCCGCACACGCTGTACGTGCTGGACGAGCCCACGGTAGGCCTGCACATGGCCGATGTGGACAAGCTCATCCGCGTGCTGCACCGTCTTGTCGATGGCGGCCACAGCGTGATCGTGATCGAGCACGACCTCGACGTGATCGCCGAGGCCGACTGGATTCTGGACCTGGGGCCCGAGGGCGGTGGCGCAGGCGGCCGCATCGTGGCGGCGGCTACGCCCGAAGACGTGGTGGCGGCGGGCACGCACACGGGCAAGGCCCTCGCGCCCGTGCTGGCCCGCTGAGGCGGGCGGGTGTTGTGAGGGGCTGAGGGCAGGGGGCTGAGGCCAGCCTGGTGGTTGGCGCACAGCCCTGTCGGCCCCTGTCCTACGCATTGCGCGGAACATGGCGCACGCGCTGCATGGGATGGGCTTCCTACGATGGGGTGCAGGGGATCGGCTCCCCATCTTCCATTCACCTCCAAGGACGCCCATCACCATGAACGCTTTCAATTTCCTCAAGACCTGCACAGCCCTGGCCGCCACCTCGGTGTTGCTGGTCGCCTGCGGCGGCGGCAATGACGACGACCCATCGCCCAGCAACGAGCCCGGCGTGCTCACGGTGAGCAATGCCACCGTCGGCGGTCTGAACGGCGTGTACGGCAACGGCGCGCTGAACCTCACCAACGTGGACAAGCAGAATCCTGTCGGCTCTGTGCCCGAGTTGTGCGCGTTCCGCTTTGACGGCGCCAACAAGGTGGGCTCATCGGCCACGGCATTTGGCGATATCCGCTATCGCCCCGATGCGACCGGTCTGCACCAGGCCTTTCTGACGTTTGACGGCAAGGAATACGGCAGTGGTGAACCCACCGACACGGCCGTGGTGCGCGAAAGCGACCAGGTACGGTTCAACGGCAAGACCCTGACTGCTACCGACGGCTCCAATGCCACCATCCGTGTGACTGGCATCGTGCCAATGCGGCCCAACCGGCCATCGGGCTGCTGAGTCCGCTTTTCGATCCCTTTCATTGTTTTGTCTCCCTCCCCGGTCCCCTCGACCGGTTCGGCCCCTGCGGCGATAGCGGCAGGGGCCTTTTTTGCGCGCCTCGTTGCTGCGCAGCCGGGTATCCGCAGCCGCGCGGCGGCACAATGCGCCGGTGAGCATGCCGTGCCAGTTGCTGCGTTGTGCTCCTCCCGTCGCCCATGCCCGCAAAACCCTCCGCTCAATCCACCGTGGTGTGGCTGCAGCCCCAAGCCCCCGCCAAGCCAGCCGAGGGTGCACCCTGCAACGGCTGTGGCCTGTGTTGTCTGGCTGAGCCCTGTCCGCTGGGTGCACTGGTCTCGCGCCGCCGCCGAGGCGCTTGCGTGGCCCTGCGCTGGAGCGATGCGGACCAGCGCTACTGGTGCGGCATGGTGGCTGACCCGGCCGGGGTGACGGGCCTCACCCACCCCTGGGCAGTGCGCGCCATGTCGGCCCTGGCGCAGCGCTGGATCGCATCGGGTGTGGGTTGCGATGCGCGGCTGGACGTGCAGGCTGTGCCGCATGGCAAATAGCTGAAGCGATTCGCTATGAATGTGATAGCTATTCAGGCACGTTCGACTAACATAAGCAGCCAGCTTGACTGAAATTTCACACCCCGGCACTGCGCCGAGCCAGGTGCACGCCCGCCAGCATGCAGCGCACCGATCCGCCCGCCAGCTCAATGGTCGGTACGTTCAGTGGCAGAAGGCGTGCGCTTTGCTCGATGGTGGCACGCTGCGCCGGTGTGAGACTGGCGGCGGCGCGCGCCGACAGCGCCAGCACCCGGCCCTGGGCGCCCGAGAGCTCCAGCGCGTTGCCGGCAAATTCCCTGATCTGGTGGGGGCTCAGGGCGATGACCTCGCGGCCCGTTTCGCGCAAGCGCTCGCACACGGCAGCGCGGCGCCCAGGGTCGGTGATCATGTGAAAGCCCCCTAGCGCAAACGCGGTGCCGATGCAGAGCATCACGTTGGTGTGGTAGCAGGGCTGACCCTCCTCGTCCGCTGTGGCAAAGGCCATGGGCTCGTAGTTGAAGTGCGTGCAAAAGCGCTCCAGAGCCACGGGGTCGGCGCGGTTGGATTGCGCGGTGTAGGCAATGCGGTGGATGTGGTCGAGCACCATGGCGCCCGTGCCTTCCAGAAACATGCCATCGGCCTCCAGGCCCGAGTAGTCGATCACGTCCTGCACGCGGTACTCGGCCTTGAGCAGTTCGATCACATCGCTGCGCCGCTCTCTCCGGCGGTTCCTGGCGTACATGGGGTAGATCGCCACATGGCCGCCCGCGTGGGTGGAAAACCAGTTGTTGGGGAACACTGCGTCGGGCGTGTCGTGCTCGCCGGGGTCGTCGAACAGGTGCACACGCACACCCGCCTCCTCAAGGCACTCTGCAGCGGCAGTGACCTCGGCAAAAGCGCGGCATGAGGTGTCGCTGGCAGCCGGTTGCGCGGTGCGCACCTGAAAGGCGTTGTCTCCAGCGGTTTCGGGGTTGGGGTGAAAGCGGTGCGGGCGCACCATCACAACGGCGCTGGGGGCTTGGACTGAGGCATGCATCGTGGAGCGGGGTGTGAAAGAAGATGGAAGAAGTCTCAGAATTTTCTTGGCAGCCCCTGCTATCCCCTAGCCTCAGAACTGGTCAAAATGGCTGATAAATTGCCGTTCTGCCAGTTCTGAAGCCCACTATGACCAAGCTCGACGACACCGACCGCGAAATCATCAGCATCTTGCGCGCCGATGCGCGCACCCCTGTGGCCACGTTGGCGCAAAAGCTGCGCGTATCGCGCGGCACAGTGCAGAACCGCCTGCACAAGATGGAGGAGAGCGGCGTCATCACCGGCTACACCGTGCGCCTGCGGCCGGATTCCGAGCCGCAGCGCATCCGTGCATGGATGAGCATTGCGGTCGAAGGCAATGCCGCCCCCGCCGTCATCCGCGCGCTGCGCGGCGAGCCCACGGTGGGCACGCTGCACACCACCAATGGCCGCTGGGACATCGTGGCCGAGGTGCGTGCCGAGAGCCTGGAAGCGTTCGATGCCGCGCTGGGGCGCATCCGCCTCACCCCCGGCATTGCAAACACCGAAACCAGCATTCTGCTGTCCACCTACAAGGCCTGATGCGGCGCTGCTGGCGGCGTCGCTGGCACCTGGGCGACAGCAGCTAGGGGGTTTCCGCATGCCGTGATGGAGGCGGCTGCAGTTCAATGGAGAAGTCTTTGTTTTTGCATTTTCAGGAGCCCCGCCATGCAACGTCGCCAGATCATCCAATGGGGAGCCGCCAGCCTCGCCGCCCCTGCATTCATGGCGCAGGCCCAGAGCTTTCCCAACAAGCCCATCAAGCTGGTCATCGCCTTCCCGGCCGGTGGCCCCACCGACATCACCATGCGGTCGCTGGCCGACAACGCCAGCAAGATCCTGGGCCAGCCCGTGATCGTCGAGAACAAGCCCGGCGCGGGTGGCACCTTGCCTGCGCAGCAGCTGCAAAGTGCAGCGGCCGATGGCTACACGGTGGCGCAGATTCCGCTGGGCGTGTTCCGCCTGCCCTACACCACCAAGATCAACTGGGACCCGGTCAAGGACATCAGCTACGTGCTCAATGTCACCGGCTATGCCTTTGGCCTGGTGGTGCCCGCCGACTCGCCCCTCAAGACCTGGACGCACTTCGTGGCCTGGGCCAAGGCCAACCCTGGCAAGCTCAGCTACGGCTCCACCGGCACCATGACCAGCCCACACCTGACGATGGAGCTCATCGCGCAGCAGCTGGGCATTGAGCTGCTGCACGTGCCCTACAAGGGCAGCGCCGACCTCATGCAGTCCATCCTGGGCGGGCAGATCATGGCGGCGGCCGACTCCACGGGCTTTGCACCCCAGGTCGAGGCGGGCAAGCTGCGCGTGCTCAACACCTGGGGCGCCGAGCGCCTGGCCAAGTTCCCCGATGCGCCTACGCTCAAGGAGCTGGGCCTGAACCTGGTGCAGAACTCGCCCTTTGGCATCGGCGCACCCAAGGGCACGCCCGATGCGGTGGTCAAGCGTTTGCACGACGCCTTCAAGCAGGCCATGGAGCAAGAGAGCTACCGCACGGCCCTGGCGCGCTATGACATGGTGCCGATGTACATGAGCACGTCGGCGTACAAGAAGTTTGCGCAGGACACATTCACGCGCGAGAAGGCGCTGGTAGAGAAATTGGGCTTGGCCAAGCCCACCTGATGCCACTCCCTTCGGAGGGAGCAATGCGTTCCGTGTGATGATCCGCAGCATTGAACGGAACTCACACACGATATGGCATCCCCCTCCGACAGCATCAGCATGGCCCTGTTCTGCGACTTTGAAAATGTCGCCCTGGGCGTGCGCGATGCGCAGTACGAAAAGTTCGACATCAAGCCCATCCTGGAGCGACTGCTGCTCAAGGGCTCCATCGTGGTCAAGAAGGCCTATTGCGACTGGGAGCGCTACAAGGGCTTCAAGGCCACCATGCACGAGGCGAATTTCGAGCTGATCGAAATCCCCCACGTGCGCCAGTCGGGCAAGAACTCGGCCGACATCCGCCTGGTGGTGGACGCGCTGGACCTCTGCTACACCAAGTCGCACGTCAACACCTTCGTCATCATCAGCGGCGACTCGGATTTTTCGCCTCTCGTGTCCAAGCTGCGCGAGAACAACAAGCAGGTGATCGGCGTGGGTGTGAAGCAATCCACGTCCGATCTGCTGATCGCCAACTGCGACGAGTTCATCTTTTACGACGATCTGGTGCGTGAGAACCAGCGCGCCCAGGCACGACGCCAAACCCCCGGTAGCAACCCGCCACCCGCACCGCGCCGCAGCCCCGAGGAGGAGCGCAGCCGCAAGGAAACGCAGGACGCGCGCCGCGCCCAGGGCGTGGAGCTGGCGGCCGAGACGTTTGAGGCCCTGCTGTCTGAGCGCGGCGACACCGGCAAGATCTGGGCCTCGGTGCTCAAGGAGGCCATCAAGCGCCGCAAGCCCGATTTCAGCGAGGGCCGTTATGGCTTCCGCACCTTTGGCAACCTGCTGGAGGAAGCGCAGGCCCGTGGGCTGCTGGAGTTTGGGCGCGACGAAAAATCGGGTGCGTATGTGTTCCGCAGCCATGGCCAACCCATTGCAGCGGCGGCACCCGTACGGTCTGAGGCGACGGGCGAGCGTGCCATCCAGGGTGGTGCCACGCGGCATGACTTTCATGCGGTGGCGACGGCGCCCGACCTGCGTTCTGACGGTGTCGAAGTGCAGGGGCCTTCGGGGCGGAACCGAGGGCGCCGCAGCGAGGGCGCAGACCGCCCAGACACGCGCTCCACGCAGCGCAACGAGTCGCGCAATGACGCATACCATGAGCCACAGGAGTCTGAGCAGACTGATGCTCCGTCAGAACGCCCGGCCAGCCGCTATTTCAGCCAGCCCGTGACCCCCGAGGCCGCGCCACTGGAGCGGGCGGTTGATGGAATTCCTGAGCAGGATGCGCGCTCGGAGGTGTTCGAGGGTACCGAGGTCCCAGTAGAGCAGATGCCTTCTGAGAACGATGGGGCCGAGGCCGTCGCCCCTCGCCGCAGCCGCGCGCGCAATGGTAATGGCGCCAAGCCAGCTGCCAGCTCCCCCAAGGCTGCCTCCACGCCCCGCGCGCGTGGTGCGCGTGCCGTGGCGGATGCTGGCGATGCCGCCAGGGCCGAGGCGCCAGCTTCGGCAGCCGAGGCCCCCGCCACGGAGGCAGAAGGTGCCGCACCAGCCAAGTCGCCCGCTGCACGCCCGCGCAGCCGGTCCCGCAAGCCGACCGCCAAACCCGCCGAGTAAGGGCTATCGGCCCGCTGCGGTAGCTGCGCCCCGCAGCGACAGCCGCTGGCGTACCTCTTCGTAACGGGGTGGCGTGCAGCCCGCGCGCTCCACGCAGTGGCTGGCGCTGGCCAGCGCGTGGTGCAGCACGGCCCGCAACCGGGTCTCTGGGACGGGCGCCGTCAGGCCACCCGTGCGCAGGGCCAACGCTTCTTCGCCACGCTCGGGCCCTGCCAGCAGGGCAGTGATCAAACCTGCCAGAAAGCAGTCACCTGCACCCACCGTGTCCACCACCGTGATCGGTGCCTCCTCGCGCGCATGCACGGCCAAGCCATCACCCTGCAGCAGCCAGGCACCTTCCGGCCCCAGGGTCAGGGCGAGCCATTGGGCCTGTGTCTGTTGCTGCAAACAGTGGGCGCGCTCCAGGGCATTGGCACCCGGCACGGCCAGAGCCTCCAGGTCATCGTCGCTCACCTTGATGAGGTGGGCGTGCTGCAGGGCGGCCATCACATTGGCGCGATAGGCGTCGGCATCGTCCACGGCCGACAGGCGCAGGTTGGCGTCCACCACCACCATGCGGCCCGCTGCGCGCTGCGCTGCCAGCCAGGGCAGGTAGATGGCGGCGTCCTGCGCCACCAGCGCCAGGCAGCCCGTGGCTACTACCTGCAGCTCAGGCAGCGCAGCGCAGGCGGCCGTCAGAGCGGCTGCCGTCACCTGGCGGTCCGCCACGCCATCGCGGTAGAAGCTGTAGCTGGCCTTGCCCTCGGCATCCAGTGCGGCCAGCGCCAGCGCGCTGGGCGCACGCACCGGTGTGGGGGCGGCCAGGGCCACGCCCGCATCGTTCAGGCCGCGCGCCAGTTGTCGCCCCAGCAGGTCGCCCGACAGAGGGTTGAGGTACTGCGTGCCCACCCCCTGCAGTCCCAGTGCCCGCGTGAGGTTGTAGACCGCGCCGCCCGCGCAGGGCTTGAGGCGGCCATCAGGTTCTTCGATCAGGTCGAACAAGGCCTCGCCCGCCGTGGCCACACGCAGCGACGGCGCGGTGTGGGCGGGGGCAGAACTGGCGGACTGGATAGGGAAAACCATAAGTAAATCCACTTGATTTATTAACTTGTCGGCCACTATAGTTCGATCCCATCCACCCGACAAGAGTGGTTCACCTGCCAGCCGCGCAGCACCGGGCCGACAGGAATCTGCCATCCCACAACCCGGAGACAACGCCATGCAACGCACCCCCGCTTTCGCGCTTTCTGCCCTTGCCCTCACCGGCGCCCTGGCCTGTGGCCTGGCCCAGGCACAAGCGTCCGAGCCCGTCATCGGTCTCATCACCAAGACCGAGACCAACCCCTTTTTCGTGAAGATGAAAGAGGGCGCCACGGCCGAGGCCAAGAAGCTGGGCGCCAAGCTGGTGTCGGCCGCAGGCAAGACCGATGGCGACAACGCGGGCCAGGTCACGGCCATGGAGAACCTGATCGCCGCCGGCGCCAAGACCATCCTGATCACGCCCAGCGACGCCAAGGCCATCGTGCCCGCCATCAAGAAAGCCCAGGCCAAGGGCGTGATGGTGATTGCGCTCGACAGTCCCACCGAGCCCATGGATGCCACCGACGCCCTGTTCGCCACCGACAACTACAAGGCTGGCGAGCTGATCGGCCAGTACGCCAAGGCCGCCGCTGCGGGCAAGAAGCCCGTGATTGCCACGCTGGACCTGTTCCCCGGCCACCCCGTGGGCGCACAGCGGCATAACGGCTTTCTGAAAGGCTTTGGCCTGCAGGCGAACGATGCCAAGAGCAATGAGCTGTCGCGCCCCGCCGAAGTGGTCTGCATGGCCGACAGCTTTGGCGACCGGGCCAAGGGCCAGACCGGCATGGAAAACTGCCTGCAGAAGAACCCTGACATCAACATCGTTTACACCATCAACGAGCCCGCCGCCGCCGGTGCCTACAACGCGCTCAAGGCCGCAGGCAAGGAGAAGAATGTGCTCATCGTCTCGGTGGACGGTGGCTGCGCGGGCATCGCCGACGTAGGCAAGGGCGTGATCGCCGCCACCAGCCAGCAGTACCCGCTGCGCATGGCGGCGATGGGTGTGGCGGCTGGCGTGGAATACGCCAAGACCGGCAAGAAGGTCAGCGGCTACACCGACACGGGCGTGACGCTGATCGCTGCCAAGCCCATGGCGGGCGTGGACAGCAAGGATGTGAAGACCGGCACCGACCTGTGCTGGGGCGCCAAGTAAGAGCCGTTCGAAAAACTCTTCTGGCGTCGTTGCTGCGTCTTGTCGTACTACCGTACTGCCTGCGACGCAGCGCCTAGCCAGAACCGCTTCGCTGAGTTTTGCGATCGGCTCCCAACCGTCAACTGCTTTCTGAGCGCCACCTTTGTCCACCCGCACGGAGCCGCCATGTCCTCGACCGCTTCCAAACTACCACCGCTGGCCACGCTGGGGCCGTTCATCGCGCTGATCCTGGCGTGCGCCTTTTTTGCCACGCAGAGCGAGCGTTTTCTGTCGGCGCAGAACTTCGCGCTCATCCTGCAGCAGGTCATGGTGGTGGCGGTCATTGCCATCGGCCAGACACTGGTGATCCTCACGGCGGGCATTGATCTGTCGTGTGGCATGGTGATGGCGCTGGGCGGCATCGTGATGACCAAGATGGCGGCGGACTACGGCCTCTCGGCTCCCGTGGCGATTGCTTGCGGCATGGCGGTGACCATGCTGTTTGGCTTGATCAACGGCTTGCTCGTCACCAAGATCAAGCTGCCGCCCTTCATCGTCACGCTGGGCACGCTCAACATCGCGTTTGCCGCCACGCAGCTGTACTCGGGCGCGCAGACCATCACCGACATTCCGGCAGGCATGACCGCGCTGGGCAACACCTTCCAGTTGGGGCAGACGGCCATCGTGTGGGGGGCTGTGCTCATGCTGGTGCTCTACCTCGTCACCTGGTTTGCGCTGCGCGAGACCGCGCCCGGCCGCCATGTGTACGCCGTGGGCAACAGCCCCGAGGCCACGCGACTCACCGGGATTGCCACCGACAAGGTGTTGCTGGGCGTGTATGTGCTGGCCGGCCTGTTCTACGGCATCGCGTCGGTGCTGTCGGTGGCCCGCACCGGTGCGGGCGACCCGAACGCGGGCCAGACCGAGAACCTGGACGCCATCAGCGCCGTGGTGCTGGGCGGCACCAGCCTGTTTGGCGGGCGCGGCATGATTTTGGGCACGCTGGTGGGGGCGCTGATTGTGGGCGTGTTCCGCAATGGGCTCACGCTGATGGGCGTGTCGTCGGTGTACCAGATCCTGGTGACCGGCATCCTCGTGATCCTGGCCGTGGCCACCGACCAACTCTCGCGCAAAGGAGTGCGGTGATGACGAATTCCACTCAAACGACTGCCCCGCTGGTGATGCAGGCCAAGGGTCTGGTAAAGCGCTATGGGCAAGTCGTCGCGCTCGATGGTGTCGACTTTGAACTGCGCGCGGGCGAGATCCTGGCCGTGATCGGCGACAACGGCGCTGGCAAGTCGAGCCTCATCAAGGCGCTGTCGGGTGCCACGGTGCCAGACGAAGGCGAGATACTGCTCGACGGCCAGCGCATCCAGTTCAAGAGCCCCATCGACGCACGCAAAGCGGGCATCGAAACCGTGTACCAGGACCTGGCTGTGGCCCCAGCGATGACGATTGCCGAGAACCTTTTCTTGGGCCGTGAGCTGCTGCGCCCCGGCTTTCTGGGCAGCGTGCTGCGCATGCTCGACAAGAAAAAGATGCTGGAAGAAAGCATTGCCCGCATGGCCGAGCTGAAGGTCGGCATCCGCTCCATGACGCAGGCGGTCGAGACGCTCTCGGGCGGCCAGCGCCAGTGCGTGGCTGTCGCGCGCGCCGCGGCCTTTGCGCGGCACGTGGTCATCATGGACGAGCCCACCGCCGCTCTCGGCGTGAAGGAGGGCAACATGGTGCTGGAGCTGATCCGCCGCGTGCGCGACAAGGGCCTGCCCGTGATTCTCATCAGCCACAACATGCCCCATGTGTTCGAGATTGCCGACCGCATCCACATCGCCCGCCTGGGCAAACGTGCGGCGGTGGTTAACCCCAAGAAGATCAGCATGAGCGACACCGTGGCTGTGATGACGGGGGCCATGGCGGCCTCTGACCTCCCCGCCGAATGCCTTGCCTGAAGACAACGCCATGCTCAAGAACATTGACCCTCTGCTGACCCCCGACCTGCTCAAGGTGCTGGCCGAGATGGGCCACGACGACGCCATCGTGCTGGCCGACGCCAACTTCACCGCCATGAGCCTGGGCGCGAGCAAGCCCGTGCTGCGCCTGCCCGGCATTGGCATGGCGCGCGCTGTGCAGGCCGTGGCCAGCGTGCTGCCGCTGGCGCAAGATGTGTCGCACCCCGTGGCTTACATGCAGGTGGGTGGCACCGAGGTGCCGTACCGCTCAGCCCTGCAGCGCGAAACCATGGACGTGCTGGCGCGCGAGGGCGTGGCCAGTGAGCAGGCCGAAGGCGTGGAGCGTTTTGCGTTCTACGAGCGCGTCAAGAAGGCCTATGCCATCGTGGTCACTGGCGAGCTGCAGCCCTGGGGCAACTTCCTGCTGCGCAAGGGCGTCATCGGCGACACTCTGAACGCCTGACCGCTTCATCACCATGCTGGACACCGACGCATCTCCACCCGCCGTTGACAACACCGCCGCCAGCCCCGCGCTGCTGCGCCAGCGTGGCTCCAACCACGTGGGGCTGCGCCAGTTCAACGAGCGCGTGGTGCTGCAGGCGCTGCGCACCCACGGCAGCCTGGCCAAGGCCGAGATGGCGCGGGTCACGGGCCTGACGGCGCAGACCATCGGCCTGATTACCGCCCGGCTCGACGAAGACCAGTTGCTGCGCCGCGAAGCGCCCGTGCGCGGCCGTGTGGGCCAGCCTTCGGTGCCGATTGGCCTGAACCCCGACGGCGCCTTTGCCATCGGCATCAAGATCGGCCGCCGCAGCGCCGACTGGCTGCTGGTGGACTTCACCGGCCATGTGCGCGAGCGCATCGTGCTCGACTACGCCTTCCCTGACATCGACGTGCTGCTGCCCGCCATCCGCACGCACCTCAACCAACTGCTCGACGGCCTGGGCCCGTTGCGCTCGCGCGTGGTGGGTGTGGGCGTGGCCGCGCCGTTCCAGCTCGGCGGCTGGCACCGCATGCTGGGGCTGACCGAGGCGCAGTCCGAAGCCTGGAACAACATCGACCTGGCCGAGCAGGTGCAGCAGATGACCGAGTTGCCCGTGAGTTTTGCCAAGGACACCTCCGCCGCCTGCGTGGCCGAGCTGCTGCAGGGGCGCGGGCGCGACATCCCGAGTTTTCTGTACCTGTTCATGGACACCTTTGTGGGCGGCGGGCTGGTCATCAATTCGCACCTGCACCGGGGCCTGCATGGCAACGCGGGCGCCGTGGCCTCGCTGCCGCTGTCACCCGCCCAGCCGGGCCTGCCCCCTGCTCAGCTCATCAGCCAGGCCTCGCTGTGGGAGCTGGAGCAGCGCTTTCGCGAACATGGCCTGGACCCCATGGCCGCCTACGACAAACGTGTGCTGCAGGCCCCGTGGCTGGAACACAGCCGGGGCTGGATTGCGCGCGCTGCGGCCGGCCTGGCGCACTGCATCGTCTCGGCCACGGCGTTTTTGGACCTGGATGCCGTGGTGGTCGATGGCGCCGCAGCCCCTGAGCTGCTGCAGGCCCTGTGCGAAGGCGCCCGCCACGCGCTGGCCGACTACAACTGGGAAGGCCTGCACCAGCCCCCCCGGCTGGAGCTGGGCACCATGGGCTCGGACGCCCGCGCGCTGGGCGGAGCGCTGCTGCCGCTGCATGCGTGTTTTGCGCCAGATACCGATATCTTCCTCAAGGCTTGATGGCATTGCTATTAAAATAATAGCTGCCACGGCATATTCCACTAGCGCAAGCGGGCGTTTCTTGTCAAAACTGCTTTCTGGCGGTCTTGCGTGCACTGTGCCGTCCCGGGGGCGCTGGCCCCGTTGCGTGAACCAGCCAGGGGCTGTGGCGACTGCGCCCTGTTGCTTGCTGCGCTTGCTTCGCTGACGGTTAGCGGCCCGCCAGGATCGCCCGCGCCACTTCGGCAAACCCCGCGCCCCGTTCGCCCTGCGTCACATAGCGTGGCAGGTGCTTGAGCTGCGGCACAAACCGCGCGATGTTGGCCACGCCCACGCTGTGGGTGAAGTGCTGGAACATCGCCTGGTCATTGCCCGAGTCGCCCACAAACACCCAGCGGTCTAGCTCCTGCGCAAGGTCGCGGCCCATCAGCTCGCGCACGATCCAGTTGGCACCCTGCCATTTATTGAAGTCCCCAAAGCAGCCATGGATGTGGATGCTGCTCACCGTGGTCTGCATGCCAGCGCGCTGCAGCACAGCCAGCACCTGCTCCACGGTGTCGGGCGCGTGCCGGTCGAACTCTGCGTAGTCAAAGGCCAGGTCCGTCTCACGCCCGGCGCTGTCGCGGCTCAGGGCGACGCCTGGCACTTCCGCAGCGACCTGGGCGGCGATCTCACGCATGCGCGCCTGGTTGGCATTGCGCGTGGCGGCGTCTTGCTGGTAGCGCTTGACCAGCGTTGGTTGAGCGCCAGAGCTGCGGGTAAATGCCACGGCACCGTTCTCTGCCACCATGGCATCGACAGGCCAGGTCGAACCGGCAGGCCCCGCCATGAAAGGCTCGCACCAACCAATCGGCCGCCCGGTGATGGGAATGACCACCAGGCCCGCCGCCTTCAGGTCAGCCAGCGCCTGCAGTGCGTCGGGCGTGATGGCGCCCTCGGTGGTGAGGGTGTCGTCGATGTCGGTGAATACGCCTACCAGGTCGCGGCGAGCTCCCAGCGGCCAAAAATCTAAAGGCTGCATGCGGGCTCAACCCGCCTTCTGCAACGCTAACCCCGCATGCTCCCGCAGCGGATGGAAGTGGATCTTCGGGAACCGCTCTTGCGCCAGCCGCACGTCATACGGGCTGGTGCACAGGTACGCCAGCGTGTCTGCCGCGTCGTGCGCCAGGCGCAGCGGGTAGGCGTCGGTGAACGCACGCAGGTCGGCCGGGGTATCTGCAGTGATCCAGCGTGCGCCGGTGTACTGGCAGCCTTCCAGGCGCACGTCGGCGTCGTATTCGGCCTTCAGGCGGTGCTGCACCACTTCAAACTGCAGTTGGCCCACGGCACCCAGCAGCATGTTTCCGCCTGCATCGGGCTTGAAGACCTGGATCGCACCTTCTTCGCCCAGCTGGGCAAGGCCTTGCTGAAGCTGTTTGGTGCGCAGCGGGTTCTTGAGCACCACGGTCATGAACATTTCGGGCGCGAAGAAGGGGAGGCCGGTGAACTGCAGGTTGGCGCCGTCGGTGATGGTGTCACCCAGCTGCACGCCGCCATGGGTGGTAAAGCCGATGATGTCGCCTGCGTAGGCTTCTTCCACAGCCTCGCGGCGCTGTGACATGAAGGTCACCACGCTGGTGGGGCGCAACTCCTTGGCAGTGCGTTGCACCTTGAGCTTCATGCCCGGCGTGTATTTGCCCGAAGCCACACGCACGAAGGCGATGCGGTCGCGGTGGTTGGCATCCATGTTGGCCTGAACCTTGAACACCACGCCGGCAAAGCCTTCGTCCTCGGGCTGGATGGTTTTGACCACTGGCTGCTTGTTGACTTCGAGTGTGCTCACGCGTGGGCCGGGCGGCGGGGCCATGTCTACCAGTGCGTCCAGCACCTCCATCACCCCGAAGTTGTTCACACCAGAGCCAAAGAACACGGGGGTCAGCTTGCCAGCCAGGAAGGCTTCGTGGTCCCAGGCGGGCGATGCGCCCACGGCCAGTTCCATGCTTTCGAGCGCAGCGTCAAACTCGGCGCCGAAGCGCGCGCGCAGTGTGGCTTCGTCGGACAGGGGAATCGCTTCAAAGTCCTGTGGGCGGCGTTCGCTGCCGGACTCGAACACCGTCATGGTCTTGGTGCGCAGGTTGATGATGCCGCCAAAGCTCTTGCCCTGGCCCACGGGCCAGGTCATGGGGCAGCAGGGCATGCCCAGCTCGCGCTCCACTTCGTCCATGATGTCTAGCGGGTCGCGCACTTCGCGGTCCATCTTGTTCACGAACGTGATGATGGGTGTATCGCGCTGGCGGCAGACCTCAATCAGGCGGCGCGTCTGCGCTTCCACACCGTTGGCCGCGTCGATCACCATCAGGGCCGAGTCCACGGCGGTGAGCACGCGGTAGGTGTCTTCCGAGAAGTCCTTGTGGCCGGGCGTGTCGAGCAGATTGATCACATGCTCGCGGTACAGCATCTGCATGACCGATGACGCCACCGAGATACCGCGCTGCTTTTCAATCTCCATCCAGTCGGACGTGGCATGGCGGCTGGCCTTGCGGCCCTTGACGGCTCCTGCGATCTGGATGGCGCCCGAGAACAGCAGCAGCTTTTCCGTCAGCGTCGTTTTACCGGCGTCGGGGTGGGAAATGATGGCGAAGGTGCGGCGGCGCCGGGTTTCTGGGGCGTAGGACACAGGGGTTCCTGAATGGGATGGAGCAGGGCAGCGTGCCCTGCACAAGAATCTTGGGGCCGGGGCCTGCGGGGAGGCTACGAGGTCGGCAAACGCGGGATTTTACTGTTCCGTGCAAGGCCAGGGGGATGGAATCAACCGGTGGCGTAGCGCCGGGCGGGCACTTGCTTTTATAATCCGGCGATCCGAGGAGCGTTGCAGCGTCCCCAGCGCAGGCGGGGCGTGAGGCTCGGAGTCATCTAGCAACGACGCTCATCCACTTCGCGTGCGGTGAGTCGTATCGACCGTCCCCTTCGCGCAGTGGCTTTTCAAACATGCTTTGGAGCACACCATCATGAACGCACGCGTCAACGCCCCGGTCAACACCGACTGCATCATCTCCGACATCGGTCTGGCCGAATGGGGCCGCAAAGAGATTCGCATCGCCGAAACGGAAATGCCCGGCCTCATGGCCATCCGCGAAGAATTCGCAGCCAAGCAGCCGCTCAAGGGCGCACGCATCACCGGCTCGCTGCACATGACGATCCAGACTGCCGTGCTGATCGAAACCCTGCAGGCGCTGGGTGCACAAGTGCGCTGGGCCTCGTGCAACATCTTCTCCACACAAGACCACGCTGCGGCTGCGA
The DNA here is from genome assembly GCF_016783915.1 of Acidovorax sp. Lineage (GTDB taxonomy): Bacteria > Pseudomonadota > Gammaproteobacteria > Burkholderiales > Burkholderiaceae_C > Acidovorax. Next base: position 10,679 of record NZ_JADHVT010000046.1, on the reverse strand, counting down.
TTGCTGCCGCTGGCACGCCCGTGTTCGCCGTCAAGGGTGAAACCCTGGCCGATTACTGGGACTACACCCACCGCATCTTTGATTTTGGCGCCGCCGGCACTGAAGGCGAAGGCCCCAACATGATCCTGGACGACGGCGGCGACGCCACGCTGCTCATGCATCTGGGCAAGCGCGCCGAAAAAGACGCCTCGCTGATCGCCAACCCCACCAGCGAAGAAGAAACCTGCCTGTTCAACGCCATCAAGGCCAAGCTGGCCGTGGACCCGACCTGGTACAGCCGCAAGAGCGCCCACATCATCGGCGTGACCGAAGAAACCACCACCGGCGTGCTGCGCCTGAACGAAATGGCCGCCAAGGGCAGCCTGATGTTCCGCGCCATCAACGTGAACGACTCGGTGACCAAGAGCAAATTCGACAACCTGTACGGTTGCCGCGAATCGCTGGTGGACTCCATCAAGCGCGCCACCGACGTGATGATCGCCGGCAAGGTGGCCTGCGTGGCTGGCTATGGCGATGTGGGCAAGGGCTCGGCCCAAGCCCTGCGCGCGCTGAGCGCTCAGGTATGGGTGACTGAGATCGACCCTATCAACGCCCTGCAGGCCGCGATGGAAGGCTACAAGGTTGTGACCATGGAATACGCCGCCGACAAGTGCGACATTTTCGTGTCGGCCACCGGCAACAAGAACGTGATCCGCTACGAGCACATGGCCGCCATGAAGGATGAAGCGATCGTCTGCAACATCGGCCACTTTGACAACGAGATCGATGTGGCGTCGCTGGAGAAGCTTCAGTGGGACGAGATCAAGCCCCAGGTCGACCATGTCATCTTCCCCGACGGCAAGAAGATCACGCTGCTGGCCAAGGGCCGCTTGGTGAACCTGGGTTGCGCCACTGGCCACCCCAGCTTCGTGATGAGTTCCAGTTTCGCCAACCAGACCATCGCGCAGATCGAGCTGTTCACCAAGCAGGACGAGTACCAGGCCGGCAAGGTCTATGTGCTGCCCAAGCACCTCGATGAGAAAGTGGCGCGCCTGCACCTCAAGAAGGTGGGCGCCATGCTGACCGAACTCACCGACGAGCAGGCCGCCTACATTGGCGTGTCCAAGCAAGGCCCCTACAAGGCCAATACCTACCGCTATTGAGCCAACCCGCGCCTTCGCCCCCGTGTGGGGGGCGGTCGTCGCGGCCCTGTGCGCTCATGCGGTGCAGGGTTCGAATGCTCTTATTTTTGTAGCTGCTAGCGCATAGTTCACTAGCGCTATCGGCTCATTGGACTCAAAAAAGGATGGGCGCGATGCGCGCAGATGTATTTTTGGTGGAGCGTGGCCACGCTGCCACGCGCTCGCAGGCGCAGCGCCTGATTGCCTCGGGCGTGCAGTGGCGCCTGTCGCCGCTGGCGCCCTGGCAGAAGGTGGTGAAGAACGGCGACGACATTCCGTCAGTGGCCGAGGTGCAGCTGCTGGACGATGCAGAAGCCAAGTACATCTCGCGCGGCGGGCTCAAGCTGGAAGGTGCGCTCAAGGCGCTGGGCCTGTCGGTGGCTGGCCTGCGGTGCCTGGATGTCGGGCAGAGCACAGGCGGCTTTACCGACTGCCTGCTGCAGCAGGGCGCTGCCCAAGTGATTGGGGTGGATGTGGGCCACGCCCAGTTGCACGACCGGCTGCGCAGCGATCTGCGTGTGGTGTGTGTGGAAGGCGTCAATGCCCGCTCGCTCACGCCCGATGCGTTGGTGCAGGCTTGTGAGATGGCCTTGTCCGAAGTCATCGTGCCCGAAGAAGACAACGAGACCCAACCCGAGGCCCCCTACAGCTGGATGCGCAACGGCGGTTTGGTGGACGAGGCGTACGACGACAGCGACGACGCCAAGGACCAGGACATCGAGGCCTTCAAGTCTGAGCGCGCGCAGCGCGCCCAGGGCACGCTGCCGGTGGAGCGCCGCCGTCGGCCCGAATGCGCCGATGTGGACATCACCCCCAGTTTTGCGCTGGTGACCGGCGACCTGTCGTTCATTTCGCTCACCCTGGTGCTGCCTGCGTTGGTGCCGTTGCTGGCGCCCCAGAGCGACCTGGTCATGCTGGTCAAGCCGCAGTTCGAGCTGCAACCCGGGCAGGTGGGCAAGGGCGGTATCGTGCGCGACGAGTCCTTGTATGTGGTGGTGGAGCAGCGCATCCGCGATTGCTGCGCCACGTTGGGCCTGGAGGTGTTTGCGTGGATCGACAGCCCCATCCAGGGCGGCGATGGCAACCGAGAATTTTTTGTACACGCAAGGAGAGCCGCATGAATGCAGCCCACGCGCAAGGCACCGGGTTCCCGGTGAGTTTCGAGTTTTTTCCGCCCAAGACGCCTGAAGGGGCAGACAAGCTGCGCGTGGCGCGCCAGCAGCTGTATGCCCTGCACCCCGACTTCTGCTCGGTGACCTATGGCGCAGGGGGCTCCACACAGGAAGGCACCTTCGGCACGGTGCGTGAGATCCTGTCCGAAGGCGTGGGGGCCGCCTCGCACTTTTCGTGCATCGGGGCCACGCGCCAGTCGGTGCGCGAGCAGCTGGCAACACTCAAGGCCATGGGCGTCAAGCGCCTGGTGGCACTGCGCGGCGACCTGCCTAGCGGCTATGGCGCGGGTGGCGAGTTCCAGTACGCCAGCGATCTGGTGGCCTTCATTCGCGCCGAAACGGGCCGTGATTTCCATATTGAAGTGGCGGCATACCCCGAGGTGCACCCCCAGGCCAGGTCGCCCGAGGCGGACCTGCAGGCCTACGTGACCAAGGTGCGTGCGGGCGCGGACTCCGCGATCACCCAGTACTTCTACAACAGCGACGCGTATTTCCGCTTCGTCGAAGACGCCCACCAGCTGGGCGCCGACGTGCCGGTGGTGCCGGGCATCATGCCGATCTCCAGCTCCACGCAGCTGATGCGGTTCTCGGACGCCTGCGGTGCCGAGATTCCACGCTGGATCCGTCTGCGCCTGCAGTCGTTTGGGGACGACACGGCCAGCATCAAGGCGTTTGGCCTGGATGTTGTGACCGACCTGTGCGACCAGTTGCGCACGGCCGGCGTGCCCGCGCTGCACTTCTACACAATGAACCAAAGCGCCGCGACGCTGGAGATCTGTCGCCGGCTGGGGATCTGATGGCGGGGGGCACACAGCCTCCCGGGGCCCATCGCGGCGCTGCCCTGCGGGTGCTGCTGCGGCGAGCGGTGGGTCTGTGGCTGCTGTGCAGCGCTTGCACCGCTGTTCAGGCCCAGGGGTTGCAGGCAGAGCCGGATGCGCTGGCCCCCAACCTTTTGTCCGTGCCGGGTGAGGCCATGCTGATCGATCCCCCGGTCAAACCTGAGCCCACCGCCGCCGACGGGGCACCCCTCGGACTGCCTGCCGACGAGGTGGGCCTGGCTTCGTGGTACGGGGCGCAGTTCCACCGGCGGCGAACTGCCAGCGGGGAGCTGTTTGACATGCGGGCGCTCACGGCCGCTCACCCTACGCTGCCCTTTGGATCGCGTGTGTGTGTGCGCAGCCAGGCCACGGGGCGCACGGTGATCGTGCGCATCAACGACCGCGGTCCACACACCCGCAACCGGGTGATCGACCTGAGCCGGGGTGCTGCCGAGGCACTGGGCATGGTCGGCCTGGGGCTCAAGCCGGTGGAGTTGTTTGCCCTTCAGGAAGACGACAAGGACTGCCCGGCGCCGTGACGCCAGGCGGGGCCTCATGGCCGCTCAGCCGCCCGATTCGAGTGTGTGGGTGGCGTGTTTGTCTTGCGCCAGCAGCTCTGCCATCTGGGGCAGGGCGTCTTTGAGTGCAGCCTTCAGGGTGTAGGGCGGGTTGATCAGGAACATGCCGCTCGCCGGCAGGCCGGGGCGCTTGGTGTCGCCAGCGGCGTTCTCGGTGATCTTGCTGGACTTGACCGTGAGCGTGGCGTGCAGCCAGCCTTTGCCTGCCTTGGTGGTCAGCGTTTTCAGGCGGCGGGGCAGATCATGGGCTTCGGGGCGAGGAATGATGGGGTACCAGAATGCATAGGTGCCCGTGGCAAAGCGCTTGAGGGAGTCGGCCGCCATGTCGAGCACCTTGGCATAGTCGCTCTTGATTTCATAGCTGGGATCGCACAGCACCAGGGCTCGCCGGGCAGGTGGGGGCAAAAACTTCTTGATGCCCTCAAAGCCGTCTTCGTGCAGCACCGCCACCTGGCGGCCAGCCTCCAGCTGGGCCACGTTGCCGGCCAGCGCGCGCAGGTCGGTGGGGTGCAGCTCGAACAGCTTGAGTTTGTCGTGGTCGCGCAGCATGCGCTGGGTGATGAAGGGCGAGCCGGGGTATACGCGCAGTGCCTTGCCCTGGTTGAAGGCGCCCACCATGTCCACGTAGGCCTGCAGGGCCGGGGTGAGGGCGGGCGTGGTCGGTGCAAACAGCCGGGCTACGCCGTCGGCAGCTTCGCCACTGGTGCTGGCATAGTCTCCGTCCAGCCGGTACAGGCCTGCGCCCGCATGGGTGTCCAGCACGGTCAGCGCCGCGTCTTTCTCGGTAAGGTGTTGCAAGGCGGCAATCAGGACCGTGTGCTTGAGCACATCGGCATGGTTGCCTGCGTGGAAGGCGTGGCGATAACTGAACATGGCCCAATGGTAACGAGTGTGGTCTGGGAGGGGGGAGCGTCCATGTCAGTGCGCGGCACAATTGGGGGCTGCGTGGCGGCTGTGTACGTGATGTTTTTGGCAGACACGCCGCACTTTGTTAGCCATTTGTTGCCAAATTCGGGGCGGCCATGCTTCATGATCGCGCCTGCGGCGGGGCCAGCGTTTCGCCGCCGCCCTCATTGATTTGCTTTTGATTTTGAAATTGCCAGCACGCCCCGTCCTCTGACCATGACCGCAAGCTCCAGCACAGCCCCCGCCAGTGGTGTCAGCCATATTGATGCGCTGCCCCCTGGCACCCGCCTGGCGGAGTTCGAGATCCTGGCGTTGCTGGGGGTGGGCGGTTTTGGCATGGTCTACAAGGCGTTTGACCATTCCCTGCACCGGGCGGTGGCCATCAAGGAGTACATGCCCTCGGCGCTGGCCGGACGCTCGCAGGGGCAGTCGCTCTGGGTACGGTCCTCGTCCGACCAGCAGACCTTCCAGGCCGGGCTGGTCTCTTTTGTGGGCGAGGCCCGTCTGCTGGCGCAGTTTGACCACCCCTCTCTAGTCAAGGTGTTCCGCTTCTGGGAGGCCAACAACACGGCCTACATGGTCATGCCGCTGTACTCGGGCATGACGTTCAAGCAAGCCCGGGCCCAGATGCGCACCCCCCCACCCGAGGCTTGGCTGCGCAAGCTGCTGTGGTCGGTGCTGGACGCGCTGCGCGTGCTGCACGACGGCAACACGCTGCACCGCGACATTTCGCCGGACAACATCTTCCTGCAGGACAACGGCCCGCCGGTGCTGCTGGACCTGGGCGCAGCCCGGCACGCCATCAACGACCAGGACCGCAAGCACACGGCAGTGCTCAAGGTGAACTACGCACCCATCGAGCAGTATTCCGACGGCGACGAGGAACTGCGCCAGGGCCCGTGGAGCGACCTGTACTCGCTGGCGGCGGTCATGCACGGCTGTCTGGCCAACGACACGCCCTTGCCCGCCACGCTGCGTTCCATCCGCGACCGCATGGTGTCGTTCTCCCGCATCGCCAAAACCGTCAAGCGGCAGTTTGGCGTGGAGTATTCAGCGCCTTTTGTCGCGGCGATTGCTCAGTCCCTGGCCCTGCGGCCCGAAGACCGCCCGCAGAGCATTGATGCCTTCCTACAGACCATGGAGATGACCTCGGCGCCGGACGATGTGCAGCACTTCGACTTTCGGGCGGAGCTGGGCGACATCTGGGTGGAACCCGCCGACCAGCCTGGCCCGGGCCTGACCACACCCACCGTGGACGTGACCTCCGCCCCCAAGATCGTGGCAGAGATGCAGGCTCAAGCCCAGCGCGCCGAAGCGGCTGCGGTGGTGGCAGCGCCGGATCCCGGTCGCGCCGTCGATGACTTTGGCGCCGATACGGTCATGCTCGCCGGCCCGGACACGGTGGCGGCCGACGCCGGCGACACGGTGTTCATCGATGCAGGCGACACCGTCGTGGCCGATGACGATTCGCGTTTCGAAGACCTGCCGCACCATCGCTCCCTGGGGGCGTCCGGGCCGCGCGTTGCCGACCGTCGCCCTGCGCCGCTGGAGCGTGATGTGGTGCGCGGCAACGGCAAGCCTTCCAAATCGCCGCGGCGTTCACCCCTGGTTGCAGGCATTGTGGTGGCGGCCCTGGTGGCTGTGATGGCCGGAGCCGGTTGGCGCTGGAGCCAGGGCAGCAAGCCACTCCGCGACGACATCATCACCGAGATGGCCGAGCGGCCTGCGGCAGCGGCTTCTTCAGACTCCGCGTTGGTGGAAGCCAGCGCTCCTGCAGCTGCCGGGGGCGATGCAGTGGTAGTGGTCTCGGATGGCGCTGTGGCGTCCGCCAACGCCGCGTCGACCACTGCGGCCGTGCCCGCTTTTGTGGTCGCCTCTGCGCCCAAGGCTTCCCCCCGGGCCGCCAAGCGCGCAAATGCAGAGCCTGCACCCACCTCTATCGTGGTGCACGAAGAGCCCGTGCCTGCGCCGCCTCCGGTGGTGGCCGAGCCCAAGCCCCGCCCCGCGCCGCCGCCCCGTCTGCCCTCGCCGCTGGAGGTGTGTGCCGACGCCAACTTCCTGGCCCGCCCGATGTGTATTCACCAGGAATGCCAGAAGCCGTCCCAGGCCAATCAAACTGTCTGCGTGGAAAATCGTCGCCGTTACGAGGCCGACGAGCAGCGCCGCCGCCAGACGCCGAACTGACCTTAGCAGGCTGCCTGCGGGCAATTGCTGGGGTGCTATTGCGCTAAAGCATGGCTCTTTCGTATAATGGAAGGCTTCGCAGCGCTTTTGTGGTCCCGCGGCGAAGACTTTTTGCCACCTAAGAGGCTTCCTTCAGAGAAGCACCGACCGTGGAAAAGGACCCGCCAAACCCTCTTTTGAAGAGAAAACTCATGACAACTACTTTCAGCGCAAAGCCCGCTGAGGTCGTGCACGAGTGGTTTGTGATTGACGCGACCAACAAGGTCCTCGGACGAGTAGCCAGCGAAGTTGCTCTCCGTTTGCGCGGCAAACACAAGGCCATTTACACGCCTCACGTCGATACCGGTGACTTCATCGTCGTTATCAACGCAGCCCAACTCAAGGTCACCGGCACCAAGTCCCTGGACAAGGTGTACTACCGTCACTCGGGTTACCCCGGCGGTATCACGGCTACGAACTTCCGCGACATGCAAGCCAAGCACCCCGGCCGCGCGCTGGAAAAGGCTGTCAAGGGCATGCTGCCCAAGGGCCCCCTTGGCTACGCGATGATCAAGAAACTCAAGGTGTACGGTGGTGCAGAGCATCCCCACACCGCCCAGCAGCCCAAAGTGCTGGAAATCTAAGGAGCCTTGAGATGATTGGTGAATGGAACAATGGTACCGGCCGTCGCAAGTCCAGCGTCGCCCGCGTGTTTCTGAAAAAAGGCTCCGGCAAGATCACGGTGAACGGCAAGGACATCCAGTCCTACTTCGGCCGCGAAACCTCGATCATGATTGCTAAGCAACCCCTGGCGTTGACCAACCATGTCGAAACCTTCGACATCCAGATCAACGTGCACGGTGGTGGTGAATCCGGTCAGGCTGGCGCTGCCCGCCACGGTATCACCCGCGCTCTGATCGATTACGACGCATCCCTCAAGCCCGTCCTGAGCCAAGCCGGCTTCGTGACCCGCGATGCACGTGAAGTCGAACGTAAGAAGGTCGGCCTGCACTCTGCACGCCGCGCCAAGCAGTTCTCCAAGCGTTAAGCTGTGGCCCTGCCGGATGTTGCCTTGGGCAGCATCCACTGCAAGGTACTCCCCGCGAGTGCTTTACAGAAAAAAACCGCCTTCGGGCGGTTTTTTCGTTTATGGTGCGCTCTTTTCTTTTTGGGGGGAGTCCTTCCATGGTCCGCCACTCAAGCCTATGCGCTTTCGCCTGCTTCGCCGTCGGTTGACCATCAGTGCCCCCCGGGTGGCCATCCGCAGTGCATTGCCCTGGCCCTTTCGCTGGCTGGCCCTGGCCGTGGTGATGGGTTTCTGCGCTGCCGTGGCGTTGTGGGCTTTCGAGTTCGGCAAATCCATTGCGGGGCTTGATACCGTTTCGCGTGACGAGGTGATCCATATGAAGGCGGAGATCAGCCGCCTGCGCGAAGAGGGCCAGGAGCGCCAGACGGTGGCATTGACCGCCGAGAGCCTGCTGGCTACCGAGCGCGCTGCCAAGGAGAGCCTGATGGCCCAGGTGCGCCAGCTTGAAGCCGACAACCGCACGTTGCGCGAGGACCTGGGTTTCTTTGAAAAGCTGATCCCTGCCGCCAAGACCGATGGGCTAGCCATTCGCGCCTTGCAGGCCGAGGTGCTGGGCGGGATGCAGCTGCGTTGGCAGGTACTGGTGATCCAGGCCGCCCGCAATGCGCCGGAGTTCAACGGGCGGCTGGAGTTGGTGCTGGCGGGCACTCTGGATGGCAAGCCATGGACACAGACCCAGCCGCCCCAGGGCCAGTCGCTGCAGGTCAAGCAGTACCGCCGCGTCGAGGGTGTGCTCGATCTGCCGCCCCAGGCCGTGGTAAAAACCGTGACCGCGCGCGTGCTGGAGGGAACAACCGTCCGCACCAGCCAGACCATGGCCATCGAATAGTGTGATGTTGGTGGTGATGCCCCGGCAAGGTCCCGACGCACTCTCCCTGCTGGCCCGTCACCTGCCGTCTTCCACCACCTGCAGCCGATCTGGCACACATTCCATCCGCAAGCGGGCCTCCCAGTCCGCCTGCTCCTCAAGGAGTCCCCTGACCATGTTCTCGCGTAAAAAGCAGCCGCCCATCAAAAGCCTGGTGGCGCAGGGCACCAAGATCGAAGGCAATGTACATTTTGCTGAGGGTATGCGCATTGATGGTGAGGTGGTCGGCGATATCCGTGCGGCGGCGGATCAGCCCAGCATCCTCGTGATTTCCGAGACGGCGCGGGTCGAGGGAGCGGTACATGCCGACCATGTGATCATCAACGGCCAGGTGCTGGGCCCTGTGCATGCGGGCGAACTGCTGGAGTTGCAGCCCAAGGCGCAGATCACGGGCAATGTGCATTACAAGGCCCTGGAGATGCACCAGGGCGCAGTGATCGCAGGACAATTGATTCCGATGGCCGTGCTGGTGGAGGAAAAGCCCCCACTCAAGTTAGCGTCAAACAGCCAGTGACCTGAATTCCCGAGAGGTTTGCAGTAGTATTCCGTGCAAACCCTGAACCCGGAGTACCCCATGAGCGCAGTTGCCGAAAACATCCAGACCGAAATGCCCGCCCCCATCCTGTTCACGGACAGCGCGGCGGCCAAGGTGGCGGACCTGATTGCCGAAGAAGGCAACCCCGACCTGAAGTTGCGGGTGTTTGTGCAAGGCGGCGGTTGCTCCGGCTTCCAGTACGGCTTCACGTTCGATGAAATCACCAACGAAGACGACACCACGATGACCAAGAATGGCGTGTCGTTGCTCATTGACGCCATGAGCTACCAGTACCTGGTGGGCGCCGAGATCGATTACAAGGAAGACCTGCAAGGCGCGCAGTTCGTGATCAAGAACCCGAACGCCACCACCACCTGCGGCTGCGGCTCCAGCTTCTCGGCCTGAGGGGCGCCGTGACAGGCGCAGCCCTGCTCCCCTGACTGAATCAACCGCCTTCGGGCGGTTTTTTCATGGGGCGCGTTCGTTTCGTTTGAAAAACCCTGCAAACCATGCACCAGGAACCCTCCCAGAAAGTACTGCTGTGGCTGGTGGCCGTCGGCTTCTTCATGCAGACGCTGGACGCTACCATCGTCAACACCGCGCTGCCCGCCATGGCGCAGAGCCTGGGCGAGAGCCCGCTGCGCATGCAGTCGGTGGTTGTTGCGTATTCGCTGGCCATGGCGATGCTGATTCCGGCATCGGGCTGGGTGGCCGACCGGTTTGGTGCGCGCCGGGTGTACTTTCTGGCCATCGTCTTTTTTGTGGCGGGCTCGGTGTTCTGTGCGCTGTCGCACAGCCTGACCCAGCTCGTGGCTTCCCGGGTGCTCCAGGGGCTGGGGGGCGCGCTGCTGCTGCCCGTGGGGCGGCTGGTGGTGTTGCGCACCTTTCCGCGCGAGAAGTTCTTGCAGGCCATGAGTTTTGTGGCCATTCCCGGGCTGATCGGCCCGCTGATCGGTCCCACGCTGGGGGGCTGGCTGGTCGAGGTGGCCTCCTGGCACTGGATCTTCCTGATCAACGTGCCGGTGGGTCTGCTAGGCTGTGTCGCCACCATGCGCTACATGCCCGGGGTACCCGCGCCGACGGTGGCACGGTTTGATCTGGCGGGCTACCTGATGCTCGCCTTTGGCATGGTGGCGCTGTCGCTGGCGCTGGATGGCCTGGCCAGCCTGGGGCTGCGGCAGGCGAGCGTGCTGGTGCTCATGATCTTCGGACTGGCGAGCCTGGTGGCCTACTGGCTGCACGCGGCGCGGCGGCCCGACCCCTTGTTTTCGCCCCGGCTGTTTTCGGTGGACACCTTGCGCATCGGGCTGCTGGGCAACCTGTTTGCGCGGCTGGGCAGCTCGTGCATGCCGTTCCTCATTCCGTTGCTGCTGCAGGTCACCATGGGCTATT
>NZ_JADHVT010000187.1 GCF_016783915.1 Acidovorax sp. | reverse complement strand
AAACAGGCGGCCCAGCGTACCGGTGCGGGTCATGCCGTGCCACTGGTCGCGCAGGCGGCCCGTGGTCAGGCTGAAGGGGTAGCGCGATTCGCGGGGCTCGGCGGTGGGTTGCCATGCATGCGCAGCAAAACGCGCACGGCCGTCGGCGGTGGGGAAGACGCCGTCTTCGTACAGGCGGACCTTGCCTGTGGTGCTTCCCTCTCGCAACGGCCACTGCTGTGGGCCTTGGGCTTCGAGCATCTCCCACGACAGCCCCGTGATGTCCAGATCGCGCCCGCGTGTGCTCTCGCGGTGCTCTTTCCACACGGCTTCTGCGCCCGCATCGGCAGCGTCTGTGGCGTAGGGGAACAGCGTGGGCGCGCCAGGCCGCAGGCGTGTCTCCAGGAGGTGCGCAAACTGCACCGCAATGGCCCAGTCGTGGCGCGCCAGGCCCGGTGCGGGCACGGCAGTGCGCACGCGCGAGATGCGGCGCTCGCTGTTGGTCACCGTGCCGGTCTTTTCGCCCCAGGTGGTAGCGGGCAGCAGCAGGTCGGCATACCGCGCTGTCTCGGCCGTTGTAAAGGCCTCCTGCACCACCACAAACTCGGCGCGCTGCAGCGCGCGGCGCACGGTGGCTTGGTCGGGCATGCTCTGCGCGGGGTTGGTGCAGGCAATCCACAGGGCCTTGATCTCGCCGTCGGCAGCGGCCTGGAACATCTCCACAGCCGTCTTGCCGGGCTTGGATGGCACATCGGCCACGCCCCACAGCGCGGCGACTTCGGCGCGGTGCTGCGGGTTGGCCAGGTCGCGGTGGGCGCTGAGCAAATTGGCCAGGCCACCCACCTCGCGCCCGCCCATGGCGTTGGGTTGGCCCGTCAGGCTGAAGGGGCCCGCGCCGGGTTTGCCGATCTGTGCGGTGGCCAGGTGCAGGTTGATGAGTGTGGCGTTCTTGGCCGTGCCGCTGCTGCTCTGGTTCAGGCCCTGGCAGTAGAGGCTCAGGGTCGCTTTGGAGGTGGCGAACCATTTGGCGGCGGTGGTCAGGTCGGCCACGCTGATGCCGCAGGTCTGCGCCACACGCTCGGGCGTGGCGTCGCGCACCAGGGCCTTGAGGTCGTCAAAGCCCGTGGTGTGGGCGGCGATGTAGGCGGTGTCGACCCAGCCCTCCCACAGCATGATGTGCAGCATGCCGTTGAACAGCATCACGTCGCTGCCGGGCTGGATGGGCAGGAACAGGTCGGCCATGCCCGCCGTGTCGGTGCGGCGCGGGTCGGCCACGATGACCTTCATGCCCGGGTTGGCGGCGCGTGCGTCTTCGATGCGGCGGAACAGGATGGGGTGGGCCCAGGCCGCATTGCTGCCCACGATGAACAGGCACTGCGCGTGGTTCACGTCGTCGTAGCAGGCGGGCGGCGCGTCGGCACCCAGCGTTTGCTTGTAGCCGGCCACAGCGCTGCTCATGCACAGGCGCGAGTTGGTGTCGATGTTGTTGGTGCCGATCAGGCCCTTGGCGAGCTTGTTGAAGACGTAGTAGTCCTCGGTGAGCAACTGGCCGCTGACGTAGAAGCCCACGGCGTCAGGGCCGTGCTGGGCGATGGTGTGGGCGAACCGGTCGGCCGCCAGCGTCAGTGCGGCATCCCAGGTCACGGGCAGGGCGGCTTCGCTGCGCTGTGCGCGTTGCAGGGGGTGCAGCAGGCGGGTTTGCAGGGTGACCGGGCTGGTGGCTGTGAGGTGCAGGGTCGAGCCCTTGGTGCACAGGCGGCCAAAGTTGGCGGGGTGTGTGGGGTCGCCGCGCACACCGGTGATCTGGGTGCCTGTGCTTTCGATGATCACGCCGCAGCCTACGCCGCAGTAGGGGCAGGTGGATTTGGTTTCTTGCATGGCGTGGTTGGGGTTGTTTTGGCCTCAGGCGCTAGTGCATGTTGCGCTGTCAGCTATTGTTTTGATAGTGTTGTCGTGTCCTCGCCGGGTACGCATGCGGCGCCTGGGGCGCAACACTCTCCACCGCTCACACGCCCACCGTTCTGCGCGCAGGCCCTGCGATGGGGCGCGTCAAATCCGTGGCCACCGTCGCCATCTCGCTCGCGTCCAGGTACACCGCGCCGTCTTCCACCTTCACGGCAAACTTCGGCGTGCACCCCTCATCGGGCGCCGAGGCCTGGCCGTCGCACAGGCCAATGGTCCAGTTGTGCAGGGGGCACGCCACATGGGTGCCAAACACGATGCCCTGGCTCAGCGGGCCGCCCTTGTGCGGGCAGCGGTCCAGCAGCGCAAACACACCACCGGCGTCGTTGCGGAAGACGGCCACGTCCAGGCCCTGGGGGCGCGCCACGCGGCGTGAGCCCAGCACGGGGATGTCGTCCACCCGGCAGATCAGCTTCCATTCAGGGGTTGGGTTGTTGGTGGTCATGGGAATCGTCCTTGGTGTTGTTCGGTAGTGTGTCGGTGTGCGGATGGGCTGTTGCAAGGCAGGCTGTCAGCTGCTGCCCAGTGCGGCATACAGGCCGGTCACGCGGTCCATGCTGGCGAGCAGGTTCTCGCTGCTCACAAACACTTCAGACACCTGGCGGAAGGTGTTGTTGCTGGTGCCCAGGCGTTGCAACGCGGCGTCGAAAAACACCCACTGGCCATCGGCCAGCAGCAGCTCTTGCCGGATGCGATCGGTGGCCTGTGGGGCATTGCGCAGCAGCTCGGTGGCGCTGATGAACTCGTCACGCGCCTTGGCGATCTCGGTGGTGGCGGTGGAGGTGTCCACCCCCAGCATGGCCGACAGGCAGAACTTGGCCATGCGCTGGCTCAGCATGCGCTGGCGGCCTGCCACGTTGACCAGCTTGCCCACGGGCTTGCCCGAGGCGGCTTCGTACTGCACGGTGCCCTGGTGGGCCAGGGCCAGCACCTTGGCGTCGGCCTGCAGCAAGGCGGCAGCGCCGTCGCGCGACGGGCTGGTGCCCAGCAGCGTGGCCTTGTGGTCGGTCCAGGCCGATTCCAGCTTGGTGTAGGTGTCGCGGATGGTGGGCGAGGGCGCGTAGGCCTTGAGTTCGCCCAGCTGGCGCTCGAACAGCGCCAGCGACTGGTCCAGCACGGCGCGTGCAGAAGGCGTGTCGGATTTGTGCGCCAACGCCAGCCAGGCCTTGCCCATGCGCTGGCTCAGCATGCGCTGGCGACCTGCCTTGTTGATGGCGTCGTTCAGGTCAGTGACCTGGGCCTGGGCGGTGCCCAGCGACATGATGCCCAGGGTGCTCCAGGCCGTGGTGTAGCCGGCGGCGGTCAGCAAGGTGCGGCGTTGCATGGTGTGGGGCTCCGGGCGCTTCAGGCAGCGGTCAGCGGGGCAAACTGGCGCGTGTCCACGGCTGCCTTGTCAAACTCGAACCAGGGGTCGGGCTCGCCGTCCAGCGCGAACTGCAGCTGCTCCCACAGCGCCTTGCGGCCTTCGTGGTCTTCCAGAATGCGCTTTTTCACATAGTCCAGGCCCACGCGGCTCACGTAGTGCACGGTGCGCTCCAGGTACCAGCCTTCCTGGCGGTACAGCTCGCAGAACGCGCCGGTGTACTCCAGCACTTCCTCGGCGGTTTTCAGCTTGGTGAAGAAGTGCGCCACCTCGGTCTTGATGCCGCCGTTGCCGGCCACATACATCTCCCAGCCGCTGTCCACGCCGATGATGCCCACGTCCTTGATGCCGGCCTCGGCGCAGTTGCGCGGGCAGCCCGACACTGCGAACTTCACCTTGTGCGGTGCATACATGCGCCACATGGCGCGCTCCAGATCTTTGCCCATCTGCGTGCTGTCCTGGGTGCCCATGCGGCACCACTCGCTGCCCACGCAGGTCTTCACGGTGCGCAGCGCCTTGGCATAGGCATGGCCGCTGGGCATGCCGATGTCCTTCCACACGTTGACCAGGTCTTCCTTCTTCACGCCCAGCAAATCGATGCGCTGGCCCCCCGTGACCTTGATGGTAGGGATGTTGTACTTGTCGGCCGCATCGGCAATGCGGCGCAGTTCGTCGGCCGTGGTTTCGCCGCCCCACATGCGGGGGATGACGCTGTAGGTGCCATCCTTTTGGATGTTGGCGTGGCTGCGCTCGTTGATGGCGCGGCTTTGCGGGTCGTCCTTCGCGTCCTTGGGCCAGGTGCTGATGAGGTAGTAGTTGACGGCGGGGCGGCAGGTGGCGCAGCCGTTGGGCGTCTTCCACTCCATAAATTGGAATACGTTGCCAATACTCAGCAGCTTGTTGGCGCGGATCGCGTCGCGCACCGCCTGGTGGCCGTGGTCGGTGCAGCCGCACATGGCCTTGGTCTTCGGTGTGGCGCTGTAGTCGCCGCCCGCAGTGAACATGATGATCTGCTCGACCAGGCCCGTGCACGATCCGCACGATGCGCTGGCCTTGGTGTGCTTGCGCACTTCATCCAGCGTGAACAGGCCCTTGTCCTTGATGGCCTTGCAGATGGCACCCTTGGTCACGCCGTTGCAGCCGCACACTTCGTCCGTGTCAGCCATGGCCGATGCCTTGCTCTGGCCCTGGTGGCCCACGTCGCCGATGTTGCTCTCGCCAAACATCAGCTTGTCGCGAATATCGGTCACGCTGCGGCCATCGCGCAGCAGCTTGAAGTACCAGCTGCCGTCCACCGTATCGCCATAGAGGCAGGCGCCCACCAGCTTGTCGTCCTTGATGACCAGCTTCTTGTACACGCCGCCAAAGGGGTCGCTCATCACGATCTCTTCGGTGTTGTCGCCGCCCTGGAAGTCGCCCGCGCTGAACAGGTCGATGCCCGTGACCTTGAGCTTGGTGGAGGTGAGCGAGCCCTGGTAGCGGCCGATGCCGAACTCTGCCAGGTGGTTGGCCAGCACCTTGCCTTGCTCAAACAGCGGGGCCACCAGGCCATAGGCAATGCCCCGGTGTGCCGCGCATTCGCCCACGGCATAGATGCGGGCATCGGTGGTGGTCTGCAGCGTGTCGCTCACGACGATGCCCCGGTTCACGTGCAGGCGCATCTTTTCTGCCAGCGCGGTGTTAGGGCGGATGCCCACGGCCATCACCACCAGGTCGGCTGGCACTTCGGTGCCGTCCTTGAACTTGACGCTGGCCACCCGGCCTTCGGCATTGCCCACCAGCTCCTGAGTCTGCGCACCCATCAAAAAGCGCATGCCACGGTCTTCCAGCGACTTCTGCAGCATCTTGCCCGCCACGTCATCGAGCTGGCGCTCCATCAGCGAGGGCATCACGTGCACCACGCTCACGGTCATGCCGCGCTTCATGAGGCCGTTGGCGGCTTCCAGGCCCAGCAGGCCGCCGCCGATGACCACCGCGTGCTTGTACGTGGCGGCTGCGTCGATCATGGCCTGTGTGTCGGCGATGTCGCGGTAGGCCAGCACGCCTTTCAGGTCCTTGCCGGGCACGGGCAGGATGAACGGGTTGGAGCCCGTGGCCATGATGAGGCGGTCGTACTCGGCGGTGATCACATCGCCGTCCTTGCTGCTTGCGCTCACCACGCGGCGCACGCGGTCCACGTCGGTCACGGTGAAGCCGGTGTGCAGCGTGATGTGGTTGTCGGCGTACCACTGCCAGTCGTTGAGGATGATCTCGTCAATGGTCTGCTCGCCAGCCAGCACCGGCGACAGCAGAATGCGGTTGTAGTTGGGGTGCGGCTCGGCCCCGAAGACCGTGATGTCATACAGATCGGGGGCAATCTTGAGCAGCTCTTCCAGCGTGCGCACACCGGCCATGCCGTTCCCCACCATCACCAGTTTGAGCTTTTTCATCGTGACTCCGTCGGTTCCATCGCCTGGGCGATGCAAAAAACAAAAAAGGCGTCCACACGATGCAGCTCCGACATTCCATCGAAACCGCATGTGGGGACGCCTTCGTCCATACAACCCCTTGGTGCGCCGTTGCACCGCTGAATTGCGTGGCCCAGCTGGGCCGTTGCTTCGAATAAGCAATGCCCGTGCCAGAGTTTGTGCACTGATGTGGGGTGATCCGGTGTTGTTCGCCCTGCAGGGGGCGGAGTTTTGGGTGTTGACGGGTGGCTCGGCTGCGCGGCGCGGTGCGTGTATGCACCACCTTGGGCATGGAACCTGCATGGAGGTGGTGCATGAGTTTTGAACTGGACATCGGCCACACCTCGCAGGCCGGGCGCAACGAAGTCAATGAAGACTTTGCCGCCCTGGTGCAGGGGCAGGGGCGCGACCGCGAACGCGGCGCCATCGCTGCCATTGCCGATGGTGTGAGCACGGGAGGCAAGGGCCGCGAAGCCGCACAGACCACGGTGAACACGCTGGTGAACGACTACTTCGCCACGCCCGACACCTGGGACACCACCGTGGCGCTGGACCGCATCCTGAGCGCGCACAACGGCTGGCTGGCGTCGATGAACCGGCGTCGCCAGCCCGCCGTGGGCCTGACCACGCTCACCGCCGTGGTGCTGCGCGGCCAGTCGTACACGTTGGCCCATGTGGGCGATACGCGCGCCTATCTGCTGCGGGGCGGCCGGCTGCAACTGCTCACGACCGACCATGTGATGGCGCAGCGTGACCTGGCGCACCAGCTCACCCGCGCCATGGGCCTGGACGATCATGTGGTGGTGGATTACAGCCAGGGCGAACTCCACAGCGGCGACCTGCTGGTGCTGCTGTCCGACGGCGTGCACGGCAGCCTGCCCGAGCGTGAACTGCGCCAGTTGCTGCTGCAGCCGCAGGATGCCAACGCCGCCAGTGCCGTCAGCGCCCAGGCGCTGAGCGAGGAGATCACGCGCGCAGCCCTGCGTCGGGGCAGCACCGACAACGTGACCGCGCTCGTGGTGCGGGTGCAGGGGGCGCTGGAAGCCACCTTGCAGGATGAGTCCCGCCGGGCGCAGCACTTGCCGGTGTTGCCGCTGCTCAAGGTGGGCGAGCCGGTGGATGGCCTGGTGGTGACCGCGCTGGTAGCCGACAGCGGCGTGCACCGCATCTACCAGGTGCGCGACCCGGCCACACAGCGGCTGTACGCGCTCAAGACGCTGGTGCCCGCCCGTGCGCACGATGCGCAGGAGCGCGCCACTCTGGCGCATGAGGCCTGGGTGGCCCGGCGCATGCAGTCCGGCCATGCGGCGGTGCACCTTGCGCGCCTGAACACCTGGCCGCCTGAGCAGGGCGGTGCAAGCCCCGGCGCCAGTGCGTTTTATCTGCTCTATGACTGGCATGCGGGCCAGACCCTGTGCCAGCGCCTGCGCGGCCGCCAGCACCTGGGCGTGCCGCAGGCCGTGTCGGTGGTGATGCAGGCGGCGCAGGTGCTGGGCTGGCTGCATCGGCAAGGGGTGGTCCACCGCGACATCAAGCCCGACAACCTGCACCTGGGCGATGACGGTGTGCTGCGGGTGCTGGACCTGGGCGTGGCCCTGTCGGGCCGCGAGCCCGAGGCCACGCGCCGCCTGCACGCAGGCACCCCCAGCTACATGAACCCCGAGCAGTGGCCGGGCTATGAAAAGAACGGGGACCCTGCCGGCCAGTTGCCCGATGCGGGCAGCGATCTGTTTGCCCTGGGCGTCACGCTGTACCAGCTGCTGAGCCATGGGCGCCTGCCCTATGGCGAGGTGGTGCAGTACCAGCTGGGCCGCTACCACCGCGACCCCCTGGCCCCCAGCCGCCACAACCCCAGCGTGCCCATCTGGCTCGACCAGATCGCCTTGAAGGCCGTGGCCCGCCAGCGCACACAACGCTTTGAAACCGCCGAGGAACTGCTGCTGGCCCTGGAGCGGGGGGCTTCGCG
>NZ_JADHVT010000045.1 GCF_016783915.1 Acidovorax sp. | reverse complement strand
TTACGCCGTCAACACCCAGGGCCCCACAGCCAGCATCGTGGTGGCCGATACAGCGCTGGCTGCGGGCGAGACCTCGCTGGTGACCATCACTTTCAGCGAAGCTGTCACGGGGTTTGACAACGCCGACCTCACGGTCGCCAACGGCACGCTCAGCGCTGTGTCCTCCAGCGACGGAGGCATCACCTGGACCGCCACCCTCACTCCCACGACTGACATCACCGATGCGACCAACGTCGTCACACTGAACAACACTGGCGTGATCAATGCAGGAGGCAATGCCGGAACGGGAACTACGAACTCCGGCAACTACGCCATCGACACCCAGCGCCCCACCGCTACGGTGGTGGTGGCGGACGCCGCTCTGGCTGTCGGCGAGAGCTCCGGCGTCACCATCACCTTCAGCGAAGCCGTCACTGGTTTTACGAACGCCGACCTCACGGTCGCCAATGGCACGCTCGGTGCAGTGTCCTCCGGCGACGGCGGTATCACCTGGACCGCCACGCTCACGCCCACGGTCAGCATCACCGACCCCACGAACGTTGTCACCCTGGACAACACCGGCGTGGCCGACGGAGCAGGCAATGCAGGCACAGGCACCACAAACTCCAACAACTATGCGGTAGACACCCTGGCTCCCGTGTTGGCCACCGCCACCGTCAACGGCAACCAGCTGGTGCTGGCTTACACCGAGGCCGCCACGCTGGACGCGACCCATGCGTCCGCCCCTACAGACTTTGCAGTGCTGGTCGGTGCTGCCGCCAACACCGTTACAGCTCTGGCGGTCAACGCAGTTGCCAAGACCATTACGCTCACCTTGACAACCGCTGTGGTGGCGGGCCAGGCGGTCACGGTGGCGTACACCGACCCCACCGCAGGCAATGATGCCAACGCCATTCAGGACGCAGCAGGCAACGATGCTGCCAGCTTCGCTGCCACCGCCGCCACCAACCTTACCCCAGCCGGCCCCGACCCCGAGCCCATCCCCCCCACGCCTGTCCCACCGACACCCCCCACCCCGGGCGTGCCCGACAACGACGGCATCCCGCCCGCTGTTGAAGACCAGACCCCGGGCATCCCGGGCCCGGGGGGCAACACCACCCCTGGTGACGGTAACGGAGACGGCATCAGAGACAGCGAGCAGCCCTCGGTAGGCTCCATCGGCTTTGTGCTCAGCCCCACAGGAGAGAGCAACCCCGGTAGTGCCCCACCCACCTTCACCACCCTGGTGGCCAGCAGCCAGAACGGCAAGGTGGGCAGCGGCAACGACAACGCGCGCATCACCAGCCTGACGCAAAAGGACGCACCGCCAGACCTGCCTGCGGGCATGCAAATGCCCATCGGATTGGTGAGCTTCACGGTAGAGCTGGGGCAAGGCAAGACAGGAGAGAATTTCAGCCTGTACGTGGACCCGGCGCTGGGCGTGAACGGATACTGGAAAGAAAATGCCAGCGGCCAATGGGTGAACATCGCCAGCGAGCCTTACGGAGGCAAGATGGTGATGGAGGGCGGACGTTTGCGGCTGGACTTCCACATTGAAGATGGCGGGCAGTTTGATGCGGACGGCAAGGTGGACGGGATCATCACCGACCCCGGAGCGCCGGGGCACATGGCGCTGTCGATCATGGGGCTGGCGCCGGATATGCCGCATGGGTTCTGGTTCTGAGCGCCTACACTCCGTGCATGAGCTTGCTGATCCTGGGTATTGAATCTTCGTGCGACGAAACCGGCGTGGCACTGGTGCGCTCCACAGGCAATGCCGTGCCCACCCTGCTGGCGCACGCGCTGCACAGCCAGATTGAGATGCACCAGGCCTATGGCGGCGTGGTGCCCGAGTTGGCCAGCCGCGACCATATCCGGCGCGTACTGCCGCTGGCCACGCAGGTGCTGACCGAGTCCGGTCGATCGCTGGCCGATGTGGACGTGGTGGCCTACACGCGCGGCCCGGGCCTGGCCGGTGCGCTGCTGGTGGGGGCCGGTGTGGCCTGTGCATTGGGCGCCGCATTGGGCAAACCGGTGCTGGGCGTGCACCATCTGGAGGGGCACCTGCTGTCACCCTTCCTCAGCGCCGACCCGCCTGAATTCCCTTTTGTGGCCCTGTTGGTATCGGGCGGCCACACCCAGCTGATGCGTGTGGACGGCGTGGGCCGCTACGAGATCCTGGGTGAGACCATTGACGACGCGGCGGGCGAGGCGTTTGACAAGTCCGCCAAGCTCATGGGATTGGGTTATCCAGGTGGGCCAGCGCTCTCGCGCCTGGCCGAGCAGGGGGATGCCGCAGCCTTCAAGCTGCCGCGCCCGCTGTTGCACAGTGGCAACCTTGATTTCTCGTTTGCCGGGCTCAAGACGGCGGTGCTCACGCAGGCCAAGAAGCTGGGCGATGAGCTGGAGGCACGCAAGGCCGACCTGGCTGCCAGCACCGAGGCGGCGATTGTCGAAGTGCTGGTGAAGAAGACGCTGGCCGCGCTCAAGCAGACCGGCCTGAAGCGCGTGGTGGTGGCGGGTGGTGTGGGTGCCAACCGGCATCTGCGCGCCCAGCTCAACGCTGCCTGCGCCGCAGCCAAGGTGCGTGTGCATTACCCCGAGCTGCACTTGTGCACGGACAACGGCGCGATGATTGCTATGGCGGCGGCCATGCGGCTGCAGGCAGGGCAACAGCGGGCCAACACCGACTATGCCTTTGACGTGAAGCCGCGCTGGCCGCTGGATGCCATCACGGTGTGATTTTGAGGAAAAGTGGCACCTGGCGCAGGTAAATCATGCGCTGGGTGCTATCTTTTTTGATGTTCAAAATGGATAGTGGCGCGGAGTCGTCTGCACCGTGATCCAGCGCAGTTCGGTGAACTCACGCACACCGGCCATGCCGCCAAAGCGGCCGTAGCCCGAACTTTTCACGCCGCCAAACGGCATCTGGCCTTCGTCATGCACCGTGGGTCCGTTCACATGGCAGATGCCCGACTCGATGCGCGCCGCCACATTCCACGCCTTGGCCACATCGCGGCTGAACACGGCGGACGACAGGCCGAACTCATTGTCGTTGGCGCAGGCAATCGCTTCTTCCACGCCGTTCACGCGCACCACAGGTTTGACGGGGCCAAACGACTCCTCGCGGTAGATCTGCATCTCGGCGGTCACATGGTCGAGCACGGTGGCCTGCATCAGCGTGCTGTCGCTCTTGCCGCCACACACCAGTTTTGCACCCTTGGCCAGCGCGTCGTCGATCATGGCGTTGCAGCGGTGCACGGTGGCCATGTCCACCACCGATCCCAGCACTACCGGGCCCTTGCGCGGGTCGCCCAGGGGCAGGGATTGGGCGCGTGCGCCCAACTTGGCCACGAACTCGTCGGCCACGGCGTTGTCCACGATGATGCGTTCAGTGGACATGCAGATCTGGCCCGAGTTGGCGAAGGCACCAAACACCGTTCCTGCCACGGCGGCGTCGATGTCGGCATCATCCAGCACTAGCAGCGGGGCCTTGCCGCCCAGCTCCAGCACCACGGGCTTGAGGTACTTGGCGCAGGTCTGCGCAATGATGCGGCCCACCTTGGTGGAGCCCGTGAAATTGACGCGGCGCACCGCAGGGTGTGCCACGATGGCCTCGACCACGGCGCCTGCGTCCGCCGGTGCGTTGGTCACAAAGTTCACCACGCCTGCGGGTAAGCCGGCCTCCTGCAGGGCCTCGATGATGAGGCCGTGCGTGGCGGGGCACAGTTCCGATCCTTTGAGGATCACCGTGTTGCCGCAGGCCAGTGGCGTGGCGATGGCACGCACACCCAGGATGACCGGTGCGTTCCACGGCGCAATGCCCAGCACCACGCCAGCCGCCTGGCGCACGCCCATGGCCAGGCTGCCGGGCACGTCGGAGGGGATCACTTCACCGGCGATCTGCGTGGTGAGTGCAGCGGCTTCTTGCAGCAGGCCAGCGGCCAGGTGCACATTGAATCCTGCCCACATGCCGGAGGCGCCGGTCTCGGCCGCCATGGCCACCGCAAAGTCGGCTGTCCTGGCTTCGAGCGCGTGGGCGGCTTTGAGCAGCAGCGCGCGGCGCGCGTTGGGCCCCAGGGCGGACCAGGCGGGGAAGGCCTTGGCAGCGGCGTCGGCCGCAGCCACGGCATCGGCCACGGTGGCGGCGGGTGCGGTGGTGGCGACCGATCCGTCCAGAGGGTTGCGGCGCTCAAACGTGGCGCCGCCGGTGGCTTGCACGCGCTCGCCGTTGATCAGCATGGAAATGGCAGTCATTGAAAGCTCCTGAAAAAGAACAGATGAAAAAAAGGGGAGAGGAGGTATTCAGGCCACGCCCAGGTAGGCCTGCCGTACCACGTCGGACTTCAGCAAATCAGAGGCTTCGCCAGAGGCCACGATGCGTCCGCGCTCCAGCACATAGCCGCGTTGCGCAATCTGCAGCGCCTTGCGCACGTTCTGCTCCACCATGAGCACGGTGACGCCCTGCGCGGCAATGCGCTGCACGATGGCAAGCAGTTCATCGACCATTCGCGGCGCCAGGCCCAGCGATGGTTCGTCCAGCATCAACAGGCGTGGGCCGCTCATCAGGGCGCGGGCCACGGCCACCATCTGCTGCTCGCCACCGCTCATGGTGCCGGCGAGCTGTGTGGCGCGTTCCTTGAGGCGTGGAAAGTCTTCAAACGCCTGGGCCAGCCGGTCGGCGCGGGTGCGTGATGGCACCAGCCACCCGCCCAGCTCCAGGTTCTCGGTCACCGTCATTTGTGGGAACAGCTGGCGTCCCTCGGCCACCAGGGCGAGGCCGCGCTGCACGCAGGCGGTGGCGTTCATCGCAGGCACGGCCTGCCCGTCGAGCGTCACCGAGCCTTGGCGCGGCAGCAGGCCCGCCAACGCCTTGAGCAGCGTGGTCTTGCCCGCGCCGTTGGGGCCCACGATGACGGTGATGCCGGGCGCGGCTTCCAGTGTCAGGTCCTGCAGCACCTGAAAGCCGTGGTAGCCCGTGGTCAGGTTCTGCACGGTGAGGTGTGCGCCGCTCATGCCGTGGCTCCTTCGCTGGTGGCTGTCATTTCGTCACCCAGATAGGCCTCGATCACCTGCGGGTCGCGCACCACTTCGGCGGGCGTGCCGTCAGCAATCTTGCGGCCCTGGTGCAGCACCAGCACGCGCTCCACATACTTGAGCAGCGTGGTCACCGCGTGCTCGATCCACACCACCGTCAGGCCATAGTCGTCGCGCAGTCTGCGGATGCGCTGGGCCATGGCGTCCACTTCGGATTCGGTGAGGCCCGCGGCCACCTCGTCGAGCAGCAACAGGCGTGGGCGCGTGCCCAGGGCCATGCCGATCTCCAGCAGGCGCTGCTGCGAGGGGGTCACGTCAGCGGCCGGGCGTTCGGCCAGGTGCGCGAGGCCCAGCATGGCCAGGATTTCTTCTTCGCTGCGCAGCCCCTCGGGTCCCTGGCGGTGGCGGCCCGCGAACTGCATGCCAAAGCGCACGTTGTCGCGTACCGTCATGTCGGGGAACACGCGCGGCGTCTGGAAGGTGCGAGCAATGCCGTGGGCGGCATAGTGGTGCGGGCCCTTGCCGGTCAGGTTGTCGGCACCGCAGCGCAGCGTGCCCGAGGTAGGCGGTTGCACGCCCGAGATGGCGTTGAAGAACGTGGTCTTGCCCGCACCGTTGGGGCCGATGATGCCGATCAGCTCGCCCGTGTGCAGCGTGGCGCTCACGCCATCCACGGCAGTCAGGCCGCCAAAGCGCACGGTCACGGCGTCAATCGTCAAAAGTGCTTCAGCCATGGTGAGCCTCCGCAGCAGGCTTGCGCCGTTGCCACAGCGTGGCCAGGCCATTGGGCAGGTACATCACGCACAAAATCAGCAGCAGGCCCAGCACCATCATGTAGCCAAAGGGCAGCTGCAGGCGCAGCGTTTCGGCCAGCAGGCTGAATACGATGGCTGCCAGGATGGGGCCGCCCAGGCTGGTGGCGCCGCCGATCAGTGCGATCAGAACCGTCTGGAAGCCGATGAAGGGGCTGAACACGGCTGCGGGCTCAATGTAGGTCCAGCGTACGGCCATGGCCGCGCCCACGGCGCCCGCAAAGGCAGCGGTGATGCCAAAGCCTGCGATCTTGGCCAGACGCGTGTCCACGCCCAGGGTCTGCGCACGCTGCTCGTCAGCACCGATGCCCGAGAGCGCCAGGCCAAAGCGGCTGCGCTGGATGGCAACGGATGCAGCAATGGCGGCTGCGGCGATCAGCAGCACCGTGAGGTACACCGTCTCATTGCTGGGCACCACCGTGAGCACGCGGCCTACGGTGCCGGACACCTGCTTTTCGACAAAGGTCACGGCGTGGCGGATCAGCTCGGTCATGCCGAAGGTGAGCACTGCAAAGTAGGTGCCGCGCAGGTGCAGCACGGCAGCCCCCATCACCACGGCCACGATGGTGGCGATCAGTGCGCCGCTCAGAATCACCAGCGGCCAGGGCAGCACGCCCAGCAGCGTGGCACTGGTATACGCACCAATGCCGAAGAAGGCCGACGTGGCGAGTGAGAGGTAGCGGGTGGCGCCGCAGAACAGCGACCAGCTGGTGGCCAGCGCGATGTACATCAGGCAGCTGAGCAGCACCGAGGTGGCGAACTCGGACACCAGCCAGGGCAGGGTGGCGACCACCGCCACCCCCGCTGCCAAGGCCAGCCAAGGCTTGTTGGAATGAAGGGAAGTCATTTTTTGGAGAACAGTCCGTTGGGGCGCCAGATCAGCACGCCGATGAACACTGCATAGCTCAGCAGCATCTTGAGAGACGGGCTGCTGAAGTGCATGCCCAGCGCCTCGACCACCCCCAGCAGCAGGCCACCGGCCAGACTGCCCGCCAGGCTGCCGAAGCCGCCCAGCGTGATGACGATCAGTGCCGTCACGGTGTAGGGCTCACCCATCGACGGAGAAATCTCATACGTCATGGACAGCAGCGCACCCGCCACGCCGGACAGGCCCAGGCCAATGCCGAACATCATGGGGTGCAGGCGCCGCGTGTTGATGCCCACCAGCTGCGCACCTGTGGGCGACTGCATCAGCGCCCGCACGGCTTTGCCCAGCAGCGTGAGTTTGAGCAGTGCGATCAGCGCGGCCGACAGCGCCAGCGCCACGCCAAACAGCACCAGCTTGTTCTCGGTGAAGCGCATGCCCGCAATCTGCACCGGTTCGGCCAGGTATTCATACCCGCGCAGGTCACCGCCCCAGATCAACAGGGCGGTGTTCTGCACCAGGAACATCAGGCCAAAGCCCACCATGAGGCTGCGCGCCTCAAACACGTCCACGTTGGGCGCGCGCGCCGCCAGGCGCTTGAAGCACAGCGCATGCACCACCACGCCCAGCACAAACAGTGCGACGAAAGCCAGCGGCATGAGCAGCAAGGGCGAGATGCCCCACAGGGTGTGCGCCGACCAGGTGAGGAAGGCGCCCAGCATCAGGAACTCGCCATGCGAGATGTTCATGATGCGCATCAGCCCGTACTGCAGGTTCAGGCCCATGGCCACCAGCGCATAGATGCCGCCGGTAATGAGGCCACTGGCGACCAGTTCGGCCCAGGAAGTCAGAGACACTTTGTTATTTCCAGGCAGGTTTCGCGGTATTGAGCTGCGAGGTGGCACGGTCCTTCGGCCAGACCACCTCGAAGTCGTTGCCCTGCCACTGGCTCACCGTGCCGGGGATGGACGCGTTCTCGCTGCCCTGGAACCGGATGCCACCCAGGATGGTCTGGAACTCGTTCTTGGCGATATGCTCGCGCAGGGCCTTGCGGTCCAGCCCCGCCTTTTCCACGGCCTGTTGCAGGATCTGCAAGCCTGCCCAGGCGTGGCCGCTGGCCCAGCGGTCGGGCTCCTTGTTGAACTTCTTCACGTGGGCGTCGAAGTACGCCTTGGCCTCGGGGCTGGTTTTCACGCTCCACGAGCCCATGCCGATCACGCCCTCGGTGTTGGCGGCCATCACGTTCTTGTAGAGCTGGAAGGCCGTGCCCACCGAGGCGTAGAAGAACTTGGGGTTCAGCCCCACCTCGCGCGCCTGGCGGCTGGCCAGGATGGTGTCGGGCGGGTAGGTGATGCCGATGAAGGCGTCGGGGTTCTGGTCCTTGATGCCGCGCAGCACGGGGGCCAGGTCCTTTACGCCCAGCGGGTAGCTCTTGCGCTCCAGCACCTGGATGCTGGTCTTCTTGAGTGCGTTGTTCAGCGCGGCGAAGTTCTCCAGGCCAAACAGGTCGTCCATGTAGACGATGGCAATGGTCTTGACGTTGTTGGCCACCAGCATGTCCACCAGCGCGCCCATCATCTTGTCGGGCTGCTGCAGCAGCGAGAAGAAGTAGGGCAGGTTCATGTCGATCAGCTTGCGCGACAACGCCGTGGGCGCCAGCAGCGGGTAGCCGAAGCGATTGGCCAGCGGTGCGATCGCGAAGTTGGCACCCGAACCCCAGGGCGGCAGGATCAGGTCCACCTTGTCGCTGCCCATGAGTTTTTCGTAGGTGCGCACGCAGGTTTCGGTCTCGCTGCGGTCGTCGTAGCCGATGAGTTCGATGGGGCGCTTGGTGCCTTTGATGGAGAGGCCGCCTGCTGCGTTGACCTGTTCGGCCCACAGCAGGTAGTTGGGCTCTTGGCTGACTTGGGCACCGGCCGCCCAGGGGCCCGTGCGTGCGATGGCGTAGCCGATGCGCACGGGGCTGGCGCTACTGCCTTGGGCCCACAGCTGCGGGGCCACGGCCAGGGTGCCAACCGCGGCGGCGGCTCCTTTGATCCACTGGCGCTTGGATGGTTGATGCTGTGTCATGGGTTGTCTCCTCGGATGGGGCCTGCGTGGTGCACGCCGTGCTGGGAATCGTAGGCAGACGCGTTCGTGCGCGCTGCGCTCAGCGTGCACAAAACGCTTGCCCGAGCGTGCAGGTGGCAGCGGGTTTACCCGGATTTCCCTCAGTGGCACGGGATACCTGGGCGCCGGATAATTCAGCCGCATAACCATCAGGTTTGCGCAACCCCCGCACTGGAGACACCATGGCCCATCCCCTGACCGAGGTATCCACCGACGCCGTGCCTGCGCGCGACCGCCTGCACCTCTGGGGCGATGCGGTGTGGCGCCTGATTGGCGGGCTGGAGTCCGACGCGTTTGGTGACGATGCCTTTGCAGGCCACATCACCTCGGGCCAGGCGGGCTATGTGAACCTGTGCCAGCTGGACGTGAGCCGGCATCGCGTGGTGCGCACCCCCAGCCTCATCCGGGGCAGCGACCGGGCTTACATCAAGGTGGTGGCGCAGCTGGAGGGGCGCGCGTGCTTTGAGCAGAACGGCCGCCAGGTATGGTTGTCGCCGGGTGAGTGGAGCGTGTACGACACCACACGCGCCTACGCCGTGAGCAACCCCGAGGCCGTGCGCCAGATGGTGCTGATGATCCCCAAGGAACAACTGCCCGAGCGCAAGCTCAAGCTCGATGACCTGATGGTGCAGCGCTTCTCGGGTACATCCGGCGTGTCGCGCCTGGCATGGGACACCATGCGTGCCGCCTTCGCCGAGCTGCCCACCATGTCAGACGCCGCCGCCGATGGCGTGGCCGATGTGATCACGCACCTGGTGCAGCTGTCGCTGCTGGAGCGCAACGGCCAGCAGAGCCTGCTGTCGCAGCGCGAGGCCCTGCGCGACCGCATCAGCCAGTACATCGACCGCCACCTGGGCGACCCGGACCTCACCATCGACCGCATGGCTCAGGCCCTTAACTGCAGCAAGCGGCACCTGTACAACGCGGTGGCCGACGATGAGGAAACTCTGGCCGCCATGATCCAGCGCCGCCGTCTGGAGGCCTGCCTGCGCGACCTGCGCCACCCGGCGCATGCACAGCGCTCGGTCACGGATATTGCGCTGTCCTGGGGTTTCAGCAACAGCGCGCATTTCAGCCGCGCGTTTCGCGCGCATGTGGGGTGCAGTCCCAGCGAGTACCGGGCCCGGGCCTTTGCGCCGGTGGTGCTGCTGCGCGACGAGTCGCTGCGCGCACACTGAGCGCCACCCTGGCCAACTTGCGTGTCGGTCCATCTGTGCGGTGCCGAACGCTCACCTGTTTTACGCACACGCTGCATCAACATGCGGTGGCGTGACCTTTGCCTTGCATCAATTCTTTACGTGGGCTTGACCCTGTGGGTACCTTGTGGGCGCAATCGCTGCTCACAATGGGGTTTTCCCTTGCGTAGCCATTGCCATGCGTTTTCTCCCACCTGCCTCTCCAGGCGCACCCACCGCCCGCGCAACGCGATCTTCGCGCGCTGTGCCTTGGAGGAACGCGGCCTTGACTTTGTGTGTGCTGGCAACCATCGGGTGCGCCAGCCTGGCACCCTCCGATGGGGCATTGCCCGTGGTGGCCGTTCCCCAGGTCTGGTCTGCAGGGGGCAACGGCACCGCGCAAGGTGTTGCGGCCACGTCTTTGGCCCAGTGGTGGCTGCGATTTGACGATCCTTTGCTTACTAAGCTGATCGAGCAATCGTTGCACGCCAACACCAGCGTGCGCACCGCCCAGGCTGCGCTGCGGCAAGCGCGTGCCCAGGTGGATGTGCAATCGGCCGGCCTGCTGCCCAGTGTGGGCGCATCGGCCTCGGCGCAGCGCAGCCGGGCTAGCAACAACACGGGCAATACTTTTCAGGCTGGTTTTGATGCGAGCTGGGAGCCCGATGTGTTTGGCCGCCTGCGCAGCGGCGTGAACGCCAGCGAGGCTGACGCCCGCGCGGCCGAGTCCAGCCTGGCTGACGTTCAGGTGTCGCTGGCGGCCGAGGTGGCCGTCAACTACATCGAGCTGCGCGGGCTGCAGCAGCGCCTGATCATTGCGCGTAGCAACCTGGCTAGCCAGCAAGAGACCCTGCAGATTACGCAGTGGCGCCTGCAGGCCGGGCTGACCACCTCGCTCGTCACCGAGCAGGCCCGTGCAGCCGCAGAGCAGACCGCTGCGCAGATCCCCTCGCTCGAAGCCAGCCTGGCGCAGTCGCGCTACAGCCTGGCCGTGCTGACCGGCCAGGTGCCTGGCGCGCTAGACACTGCCCTGGCCGCCAGCGCACCCGTTCCGCAGCCGAATGCAGAACTGGCGTTGGCGATCCCAGCCGAGACGCTGCGCCAGCGCCCCGATGTGCGTGCGGCCGAGCAGCGCATTGCTGCTGCCCTGGCGCGCGTGTCGCAGGCCGACGCCGCGCGCTACCCCAGTTTTTCCCTCGGTGGGTCGCTGGGCCTGCGCGCCCTCACGCTGGGCGCGTTGTCGGGTGGCAGTGCGGTGACCAGCGCCTTGCTGGGCAGTGTGTCCATTCCACTGCTGGACGGCGGCGCCGCACGCGCCCAGGTGCGTGTGCAGTCTGCTGCGGTGGAGCAGGCCCGCGTGGCGTACGAGACGACGGTGCTCACGGCCCTGCAGGACGTGGAGAACGCGCTGGTGGCCCTGCGCGGCGATCGCGAGCGGCTCACGCGCTTGGTGGCCGCCGCGGACGCAGCCAACAACGCGGCGTTGCTGGCGCAGCAGCGCTACAGCAGTGGCCTCATCGACTTTCAGGCCGTGCTGGAGACGCAACGCACGCTGTTGTCCACGCAAGAGAGCGTGGCCATCACTACCGCTGCCGTCGCGGCAGACCAGGTGCGCCTGTACAAGGCGCTGGGCGGCGGCTGGGCCGTAGCCGAATAGATGCGAAGCCCTTCTACACGCTCGCCCCATAGACCGCCAGCTCCCTATTTTCTGATTCACTTCCCATGCCAAACACCGACACCTCAGCTTCTTCTACACCCGCCAAAGCCGCCCCAGCCGATCTGAGTGCCTTGCTGGGCGCCGACCGTCCGCGCCGCTGGTGGCAGCGCACCTCGCTGTGGCTGGGAGTGGTGGCATTGCTGGTGGTGGGGGGCGGTGTCTACGCCTGGCAGTCGCGCCAGAGCGCCAGCACTGCACCCACCTACGTCACCGAAGAGCTACGCCGGGGCAATCTCACCCTCACCGTGTCGGCCAACGGAACGCTGCAGCCCACGCGCTCAGTCACCATTGGCAGCGAGCTGTCGGGCACGGTGCGCAAGGTGCTGGTAGACGTGAACGACAAGGTGAAGAAGGGGCAGTTGCTGGTAGAGCTGGACACTGCCAAGCTCGAATCTCAGGTGCTGCGCTCACGCGCCTCGCTGGCGTCGGCGCAGGCCCGGCTGGCCCAGGCTGCGGCCACCACCAAGGAGGCCGTTGCCAACTTTGGCCGGCTCGAAGAAGTCGCCCGCCTGTCAGGCGGCAAGGTGCCATCGGCCTCCGAGCTGGACGCAGGCCGCGCCACGCTCGACCGCGCCCGCGCCGACGAAACCAGCGCGCGGGCGACGGTGGAAGACGCACGCGCCGCGCTGTCTACCGATGAGACCAACCTGTCCAAGGCCTCCATCCGCTCGCCCATCGACGGTGTGGTGCTGACCCGCACGGTGGAGCCTGGCAACGCCGTGGCCGCATCGCTGCAAGCAGTGACGCTGTTCACCGTGGCCGAAGACCTCACGCGGCTGCGGCTGGATGTGAGCGTGGACGAGGCCGATGTGGGTTCTGTCAAGGTGGGGCAGGACGCGAGCTTTACGGTCAGCGCTTATCCCTCGCGCCGCTACCCGGCCCAGGTCACGCGCGTGTCGTTTGGCTCCACCAAGACGGACAACGTGGTCACCTACATCACCTGGCTGGAAGTGAACAACGGTGACATGAGCCTGCGCCCCGGCATGACGGCGGCGGCCACCATCACCTCCACCGAGCGCAAGGATGTACTGCTGGTGCCCAACACGGCGCTGCGCTTCACGCCTGCGCAGGCCGCAGGGGCCGATGCGAAACCCGGGGCGAGTGGCGCCAAGCCCGGCGCATCGGGCAGCGGCAGCGGCGGCGGCATCATGTCGCAGCTCATGCCCCGCATGCCACGGTCTGGCTCGGGCCCACGCAAGCCGGGTGCTGGGGGTGAGGCAGGCGATGGCGCGGGCAAGACGCGGCAGGTGTGGGTGCTGCAGGACGGTGCCGCCAAGCCCATCGATGTGCAGGTGGGCATCAGCGATGGCCGCCACACCGAGGTCACGGGCGAGGGCCTCACGCCCGGCATGGCCGTGATCACCGACCAGCGCGCGGCCGGGGCCAAGCCATGAGCGTGGCGGGCGACACCCCCATCATCCGCCTGCGTGGCGTGACCAAGGTCTATGGCGAAGGGGCGCTGGCCTTTCAGGCGCTCAAGGGCGTGGACCTGGACATTGCACAGGGCGACTTTGTGGCCATCATGGGCCCCAGCGGCTCGGGCAAGTCCACGGCCATGAACACGCTGGGCTGCCTGGACCGGCCCACCACGGGCGAATACCTGTTCAAGGGCGTGCATGTGGAGTCACTCTCGCGCGACGAGCGGGCACGGCTGCGGCGGCGCTACTTTGGCTTTGTGTTCCAGGGCTTCAACCTGCTGGCGCGCACCTCGGCGCAAGAGAACGTGGAGCTGCCCCTGCTGTACCGGGGCGAGTCGGCCACCGCGCGCCACGCTGCGGCCGCGCGCGCGCTGGAGGCCGTGGGCCTCAAGGGCTGGGAACACCACACGCCCGCCGAGCTGTCGGGCGGGCAGCAGCAGCGCGTGGCTATTGCGCGCGCCATCGTCACCGAGCCCGATGTGCTGCTGGCCGACGAGCCCACCGGCAACCTCGACACCCAGCGCAGTTACGAGATCATGGAACTGCTCTGGCGCCTGAACGTGGACCACGGCATCACCGTGCTGATGGTCACGCACGAGCCCGACATGGCGCAGTACGCGCGGCGCATCGTGCGGTTTGTGGATGGCGTGGTGGACAGCGATGCGGCCAACCCACACCCCAAGGGACTGGACGCTGATGCAGCATCGGCCCTGCCGGCGGTGGCCGGTTCGGATGCGGGAGGCCACTGATGTTGCTCAACACCCTGCTGCTGGCGTTGCGTTCCATCCGGCGCAACCTGATGCGCTCTTTCCTCACCATCCTGGGCATCGTGATCGGCGTGAGCGCGGTGATCACCATGGTCACGCTGGGCAACGGCGCCACGCTGGCCATCCAGAACCAGATATCGGGCCTGGGCACCAACCTGCTGCAGGTGCGCCCCGGCCAACGCATGGGGCCCGGCGGCGGCACGGGCGCCCCGGCCTTCAAGGACACCGATGCCGACGTGATCGCGCAGCAGATCGGCGGCATCCTGGCCGTGGCGCCCGAGGCGCGCGCCGCCGCCACCGCCGTGGTGGGCGGGCGCAACTGGACGACCAGCGTGATCGGCAGCACCAACGCCTGGTTGGAGACCGGCAACTGGACGGTGCGCACTGGCCGCGTCTTTACCGACGCCGAATTGCGCGCCGGTGCCGCTGTGTGCCTGATCGGCGAGACCGTGCGGCGCGAGCTGTTTGGCACGGCCGATGCCGTGGGTGGCCAGCTGCGCGTGAAGGCGTTTTCGTGCGAGGTGGTGGGCGTGCTGGCGTCCAAAGGGCAGGGTGCGTTTGGCAACGACCAGGACGACACCGTGTTGGTGCCGCTGCGCACGCTGCAGCGCCGCGTGACGGGCAACACTCGGGTGAATACGCTGTTGGTGTCGATGAAGGACGGCAGCGACCCCGAGCGGGTGAAGGCCAGCCTCACCCAACTGCTGCGCGAGCTGCGCAAGCTGTCGGAATCGGACGAAGACAACTTCAATGTGCTCGACACCAAGCAGCTGGCCGACACGCTCTCGGGCACCACTAAGGTGTTGACCACGCTGCTGGGTGCGGTGGCGGCCGTGAGTCTGCTGGTGGGCGGCATCGGCATCATGAACATCATGCTGGTGAGCGTGACCGAGCGCACACGCGAGATCGGCCTGCGCCTGGCCATCGGCGCGCTGGAGCGCGAGGTGCTGCTGCAGTTCCTGATCGAGGCCGTGGTGCTGGCCGCGCTGGGTGGGCTCATCGGCATCGTGCTGGCCACGGGCGCGTCCTTGGCGCTATCGGGGCTGATGGGGGTGCCCTACCTGTTCAACCCCGGGGTGAATTTGCTGTCGTTTCTTTTCTCTGCGGGCATTGGCGTGGTGTTTGGCTACTTCCCGGCACGGCGCGCTGCCCGCATGGACCCCATCGATGCGCTGCGGCATGAGTAAAGCGGGGCGAGTGGGGTTATTTTGCTGTCTGGCGTGAAGCCTCTGGGGAATATTTGGCAGGCGCTAAGGACCCTCTGCACGAATCAACGCGCCGTGTGCATCTGCGGACTCGGGTGGGCTGCAGTGTTGCAAGTACTCGCAATAGCTGCAGCTATTGCTGCGTTTTGCGTCTGGCAGTCCACTCCGATCCGCAGGACCCACTTACCGCTCGATTCGTGCAACGGATCCCTAGTGAATGCAATCACCCTGGATTTCTGCCGCATTGTCGTCCGCAGCCAGGGGCGCGCAGTTGTCGGCCAGGCAGACGCGGTTGCGGCCGCTTGTTTTGGCTTGGTACAGGGCTTTGTCAGCGCTGGCCACCAGCGCATTGGCCCGAAACGGCCCGCTGCTCCATGTGGCCGCGCCGATGCTGACGGTGATTGGAACGGCCGTTTGTTGCCAGCGAAAGGGTGTGCCCAGCACCGCCAATCGCATTTGCTCGCCCATTCGCTGTGCACCTGCCAGTGAGGTGTCGGGCAGGAGTACCAGAAACTCTTCGCCGCCCCACCGCGCCACCAGGTCGGTGGCGCGGGCACGGTCTTTGAGCAACCCGGCCAGTGTTTGCAGCACATGGTCACCCGCAGCGTGGCCGTGCTGGTCGTTGACCTTTTTGAAAAAGTCGATATCGACCATCAGCGCAGACAGCGGTGTGCCGTACCGCTGCGCGCGCAGGGCTTCATGGGCCATGAAGTCGTCGGCCGCGCGGCGGTTGGGCAGCTTGGTGAGGGCGTCATGTGTGGCCGCCTGGCTGAGCTTACGCTGCAGTTTGTAGAGCACCAGCCCTACGAGCGCCAGGGCCATGCTCAATGACAGGAACAGCCAGGACAGGGCGCCCAGCATGCCGATAGATTGGTCGAGGCGGTCGCTCTGTATCACGCGTTCCGGCTCCAACATCACGACGACGGCGCGCAGTGCGAGCAGCGTACTGCCGATGACCGAAGGGGCGCTTAGCATTGGACCCAGCAGGCGCGGTGCATGTGGGCTCTCCTCGCGAATGCAGCGCAGCAGGGTCACTGCGGTCCAGACGCAGAGGGTGCCGGCGACCAGCGACGACGTTGCCATGCGCCAGGCAGACTGTTCGTGCGCTACCCACATCCATTGAGCGAGGCCGGAGAGGGACAATACTGCGAGGAATACCTTGTCTGGTGGGCGATGCCCCATCAAGAGGTACAGGCCTCGCACCTGCAACACGAAGGCCGCAACAAACAGCATGTTGTCGATTGCGTGTACCGGAAAATCTGGCCAGCGCCCGCTGTTGAGGTACAAGAAGAAGGCCATTCCCTGCAGCAATGCAAAACCTGCCCAGTGTGCGGTAGCACGGCGCATGGAAGGCAGTAGGGCCGCCGCAAGCAGCCATCCCAGTGCAGCGAAGCATTCGAGAAGAATACCCACCAGCAAGGTGGCATGGACGGCAGAGAGATGTTCCAGTGAGGCCATGGCAGTCTGGGGAAAGGATGGCACCCAAGGCCCGGGCCCTTACTTATTCACCCTGGCAATCCATCCATCAGGTGGCACAGGAGGCCGCCAGTCTATCCCACAGTGACGCAGCAGCCGGGGGGTGGGATAGGGGCGTTTCAATAAGCAGTGTAGATGCAGTAACCGCTTGAAGCGCAAGCATTTCAAGCGGTTGTTGCTAACAAATAATTCGCGAAAAGGACGGATGAGCCTCCAGGTCAGTGGACCACCAGCTGCACTGACTTGTTGACCGGCTCCAGGCGGACCAGCGTGAGGGTCAGCACACCGTTTTCCAGCTTGGCGGTGCTGGCGTTGGCATCGATCTCGGTGGGCAGTTCCCATGCGCGCTGCACCTTGCGCGGTGCGCCTTCCACGCTTTGCACCTGCACCACCTGGCCTTCAATGCTGATCGAGAGCTGCTCTCGGGCCAGGCCGGGTACATCCAGCTGCAGGGTGGTGGCCTTTTCGTCCTGCGTCACGGTGCAGCCTGTGGCAGGTGCTGCGGCAGGCTGTGCCAGCGCGCCCATCAGAAAACGCTGCAGCGCCAAGTCGGCGGAACGTGGGGCTTGGGAATAAGCGGCGCGGCGGATCACGGGGGCGAAGATCATGGGTAACTCCTATACACTGCGCGGCTCTCGACGTGGTCGCCGCATGGAAGAGAGGTGTGTGCGGCCACGCCGCATTTCAAGGGAAAAATGCCATGAATAAATTGCAATCTGTGGGCTTGAAATCAGGCGCAGCGGCATTACGTCGCACCGTTTGGGCGGCGGCATTGGCCTTTGCAGGCGCCGTGGCGTTGGCGCCTGCTGCGCAAGCGCAGGCGCCGGC
Organism: Acidovorax sp.; assembly: GCF_016783915.1. Classification (GTDB taxonomy): domain Bacteria; phylum Pseudomonadota; class Gammaproteobacteria; order Burkholderiales; family Burkholderiaceae_C; genus Acidovorax. Next base: position 12,248 of record NZ_JADHVT010000045.1, on the reverse strand, counting down.
CCCCGCAGGCTTGGCCCAGGCCAAGCCGGTCAAGCTGGCGCTCATCGAAAGCCTCTCGGGCCCGTTCGCCAATACCGGTGAGGCCGTGTACCGCAACATCTACTGGGCCATGGAGCGCGTGAACGCACGCGGCGGCGTGCAGCTGCCTGCCAGCAGCGGCGGCCCCCGCCCGCTGGTGCTGGAGCGCTACGACAGCAAGGGCCAGAACGAAGAGGCCTTGTCCGCCCTGCGCGCGGCGATTGACGATGGCGCGCAGGTCATCTTGCAGGGCAATTCGTCGTCCACAGCGGCCGTGCTGATCGAGGCCATCAACAAGCACAACGAGCGCGAGCCGAACAAGCGCGTGCTGTTCCTCAACTACTCGGCGGTGGACCCCATCCTCACCAACGAGAAGTGCAGCTTCTGGCACTTCCGCTTTGATGCCCATGCCGACATGCGCATGGCCGCGCTGATGGAGGTGATGCGCGAGGACAAGGCCTTAAAGAGCGTGTACCTCATCGGCCAGGACTACAGCTTTGGCCAGGCCGTGCTGCGCGAGGCCAAGAAGCAACTGGCTGCCCAGCGCCCCGACGTGGCCGTGGTGGGCGAAGAGCTGCACCCCATCGGCCGCGTGAAGGACTTTGCGCCTTATGCCGTCAAGATCAAGACCAGCGGCGCGCAGGCCGTGGTCACCGGCAACTGGGGCAACGACCTCACGCTGCTGGTCAAGGCCGCGCGCGACGTGGGCTACGAGGGCAGCTTCTACACCTTCTACGGCAATGCGCTGGGCGCTCCCGCCGCGCTTGGCGACGCTGGCATCGGCAAGGTGGTGGCCGTTGCCGACTGGTTGCCCAACGTGCCCGGTGCGCAGAGCGAGGCGTTCTACCAGTCCTTCCGCACGCGCTTTCCCAAGCCGCAGGACGACTACGTGCACATGCGCATGCAGCTGATGGTGGAGGCCCTTGCCCAGTCCATCGAGCGTGCAGGCAGCACCGACGTGGTGGCCGTCGCGCGCCAGATGGAGTCGGCCAACGTGCAACTGGCCGGCCAGGGTGGATCCATGCGCGCGGCAGACCACCAGTTCCAGCAGGCCCTGGCTGTGGGCGTGATGGACAAGAAAGGCGCGCCCGGCGTGAAGTTCGACGTGGAAGGCTCGGGCTATGGCTTCCGCGTGGTGCGGCAGATTGCAGCGGCCAAGGCGCAGCAGCCGCACAGCTGCCAGATGCAGCGCTATTGATGCGTGGATTCGCCCCGGGAGGCCGGGGCGATGGCGCTCAGCGCCGGATGCGGTGGCCGGTCTTGAACACCCACCGCACCACGGCGAGGCACAGGGCCATGAACACCAAGGTCATGCTGGTGCTTACCGCGATGTGCACGTCGGCGTGACCATAGAACGCCCACCGCAGCCCGCTGATGAGATAGACCACCGGGTTGAACAACGAGACGGTCTGCCAGAACGGCGGCAGCATGCTGATGCTGTAAAACGCCCCACCCAGAAAGGTGAGCGGCGTGATCACCAGCAGCGGGATGACCTGCAGCTTTTGAAAGCTGTCGGCCCACAGACCGATCAGGAAGCCGAACAGGCAGAACGTGACGGCCGTGAGCACCAGGAAGCCCACCATCCACACCGGGTGCGCCACCTCGTACGGAACGAACACCCGGGCGGTGGACAGGATGAGCACCGACACCAGCAGCGACTTGCTGGCCGCCGCGCCCACGTAGCCCAGCAGCACCTCCACCCAGTTGACCGGCGCGCTCAGCAGCTCGTAGATGGTGCCCGACCATTTGGGCATGTAGATGCCAAAGGCCGAGTTGGAGATGCTCTCGGAGAGCAGCGACAGCATGAGCAGGCCGGGGATGATGTAGGCGCCATAGCTCACCCCGCCGATGTCGCCCATGCGCGAGCCGATGGCGGAGCCGAAGACGATGAAGTACAGCGCGGTGGTGAGCACGGGCGCAATAAGGCTCTGCATCCAGGTGCGGAAGGCGCGGTTCATTTCAAAGCGGTAGATGGCGCGCACGCCATGCAGGTTCACACCGGTCATGCTGGGATCGCTTTCTGGGGCGAAGGGGTTGGGACCTTGTCCTGGTGCACCAGGCTGACGAAGATGTCTTCGAGCGAGCTTTCGCTGGAGTGCAGGTCCTTGAAGTCGATGCCGTGCTCGGTCAGGGCGCGCAGCAGGGCGGCGATGCCGGTGTCTTCCTGTTGCGTGTCGAAGGTGTACGTCAGGACGGTGCCGCCCTGGCTCAGGGCCAGAGGCCAGCGGGCGAGCGGTGCGGGCACTTGCGCCATGGGCTGCTGCAGCGTGATGGCCAGCGCTTTTTTGCCCAGCTTGCGCATCAGCACAGCCTTGTCTTCCACCACGATCAACTCGCCCTTGCGGATCACGCCGATGCGGTCGGCCATGTCCTCGGCCTCTTCCAGGTAGTGGGTGGTCAGGATGATGGTGGTGCCCGCGTCACGCAGTTCCCGCACCAGGCGCCACATGTCGTGGCGCAGCTCCACATCCACGCCGGCGCTGGGCTCGTCCAGGAACAGGATCTTGGGCTCGTGCGACAGCGCCTTGGCGATCAGCACGCGGCGTTTCATGCCGCCCGACAGCGCGAGGATCTTGTTGTCCTTCTTGTCCCACAGCGACAGGTCCTTGAGGATTTTCTCGATGTACGCGGGGTTGGGGGCCTTGCCAAACAGGCCCCGACTGAAGTTCACCGTGGCCCACACCGTCTCGAACGAGTCGGTGTGCAGCTCCTGGGGCACCAGGCCAATCGCAGCACGTGCTGCGCGGTAGTCGCGCACCGTGTCGTGCCCATCGGCCGTGACGGACCCCGCCGTGGCATTGCTCATGCCACAAATCACGCTGATCAGCGTGGTCTTGCCCGCGCCATTGGGCCCCAGCAGGGCAAAGATCTCGCCGCGCCGGATGTCCAGGTCGATGTTCTTGAGTGCCTGAAAGCCGCCGGCGTAGGTTTTGCTCAGGCCGCGTACACGGACGATGGCGTCCGTGTCGGGTGCTGGAGAAGGTGATGCAGGCATTGGGAGGGTTCTCTGGGAGGGCCAGGGCGTTCCGCCGTGGCCGGGCCGCTGTGCAAGCGGTCAAAGCCGGGCATTGTGGACTGACTTGCGCAAGTGTGCTGGGCGGGGGCTCCGAGCCCGCAGAAACCCCCGGGTTGCGCCGTTCGGCGAGTGGCTCGCAGCGGTGGGTCAGCGGTCAGCGCGCTGCCGCCACCTCGCGCCCCAGCTCGATGACGGCCATGGCGTAGTAGCTTGACCAGTTGTAGCGCGTGATGGCGTAGAAGTTTTCGGTGCCCGCCACGTAGCTGGGCGCATCGTTGCCGTTTTGCAGTTCCACCAGCGCCAGCGGGCCCGTGTGCTGCACGCCCTGGGCATCCAGCACAGCGCCCTTGGCCAACATGCTGGCGGCACTGAAGGTGGGCAGGATGTCGGGGGCGAGCAGGTCGTCCAGCTGCAGGCGCGCATTGTCGAACTCCACCCCAAAGTGCGTGGGCATGCCCGGCGTCCAGCCGTGGCCGCGGAAGTAGTTGGCCACCGAACCGATGGCGTCGGCCGGGCTCTTGAACAGGTCCACGCGGCCGTCGCCATCAAAGTCCACCGCGTAGCGCACCCAGCTCGATGGCATGAACTGGCCCAGGCCCATGGCGCCGGCATAGCTGCCGCGTGGCTCAAACGGGTCGGTGTTGCTGCGGTTGGTGAGGCTCAGGAACTGCTCCAGCTCGCGGCGGAAGAATTCGGTGCGCTCCTTGGCGCGCGGGTGGGCGGAGGGAAAGTCGAACGCCAGCGTGGCCAGCGCGTCCATCACGCGGAAGGTGCCCATCTGCTGGCCGTAGATGGTCTCCACTCCGATGATGCCCACGATGATCTCTGCGGGCACACCAAACTCGCGCTCGGCACGCTCCAGCATGGCCTGGTTCTCCTGCCAGAACCGCACGCCTGCACGGATGCGGATGGGGTCGATGAAACGGCTGCGATACACGCGCCAGTTCTTGGCCGTGCCCTTGGCGGGCGGCAGCATGAGGCGGGGCACCTGTGGCAAGAAATGCGCCTGCCCAATGGCCTGGCGCACCCATTCACGGTCCAGGTCGCGGCGCGCGGCCAGGTCGTCGGCAAAGTCCATGGCCTCAGGGCGCGATGCGTAGAGCTCCGGGGCCTTGGCACTGGCCCGCCCCTGGTGGGCCTGGCCGGCTTTGGCATGTGCCTTCTGGGCCGCCGGTTTGGGTTGATTTTCGGGCTTTGCGCTAGCGGGTAATGCACAGGCAGCTATCAAAAATATAGCTGTCGTGGTCCATGGTGCTGTCTTCTTCATGTCAATGGTTGTAGCTTTGTAGGGCCCGGTGCTTTGAAACTGACGCGCCCTGTGACCAGGGATGCCGAGCAAAGGCCGCCCCGCAGCGAGGGCATCGTCCCCCTTCCCGCGCAAAGCGCGAGAGAAGGGGGAAGCGGCGCAGCCGCTCAGGGGGATGATTCACTGCTTTGGCCAGGCAATGCTCCGAAACTCCCGCCGCAAATCGCCCAGGGCGGCCTCGGGGTGGGGAGCGTAGCGCACGCGTTCCAGCCGCAGCAGCCAGTCGGCCACGGCCGCAGCGGGTGCGCCGAATTGTGCCTGTACCCGCTCGGCCATGGCCCGTGGCGGAAGGGTGTCGGGCACCACCAGCCCGGCACGGGCCAGGCGCTGGCGCGCGCGGGCCAGCAGGCGCAGCCAGGGGTCGTGCTGGCTGCGCTCCCACAGGCTCCAGCCCATGCCTCCGAGGGCTGCCACGATGATCAGGATGCCCAGCACCATGGTGAGGTCCTGCCAGCTGGGCGACTCAAAGCCCAGAGACTTGAGCAGGTCCAGCTGGCGGCTTTGCGTGTAGTTGAGCACCCACTGGTTCCAGCTGTTGTTGACGGCCTCCCACACGGCGCGCAGGTTCTGCGCGACGCCTGGGCTGATCACCGTGCCCATGGCGGTGGCAAACGCCCCTTGGGGCGCGCGCAGCCGCTGAAAGGCCCCCGTGCGGCCAGGCGACACGGCGCCCGTGGGGTCCACCCGCACCCAGCCCCGGCCGGAGAGCCAGACTTCGGCCCAGGCATGGGCGTCGCTCTGGCGCACGGTCCAGAGCTTGTCCACCGGGTTGCGGTCGCCGCCCTGGTAACCGGTGACGATGCGGGCCGGGATGTCGAGCGCACGCATCAGCACCACAAAGGCCGAGGAGATGTGTTCACAAAACCCTTCCTTGCGGTCAAACCAGAACTCGTCGGCCGTGTGCTGGCCGTACACGCCGGGCTCCAGCGTGTACACATATCCGCCGGTGCGCAGGCGGTTCAGGGCGGCATTGACGAGCGCCTCGGCGTTGTCTTGCGCGGGGTTGGGGTTGAGCTGGGGGTCGTTGCGCAGTTGCTGGGCCAGCGCCAGCGTGCGGGGGTTGAAGCCGGTGGGCAGCTCGGTATAGGTGCGCAGGGCGGCGTTGGGGGCGCTGGGACCGTGGGCAAACTGTGGGTAGCTTTCGGCCTTGTAGCGCACCACATCGGTCACTGCGCGGGTGGTCAGCCACTGCAGGTCCTGTGTCATGAAGGTCTCCATGCCGGCCACGGCGGGCTTGTCCACCGCAGCGTCCAGCAGCAGCAGCCAGGGGCGCTGGTGGGGCTCCAGCGTCACTTCGTAGCGCACGGGCTGGCCTTGCACGCGCAGATTGGCGACGGTGCTGGCGCGTGCCTGCGAATAGTCGCCGGGGCGGGGTGACACCGGATGCCATTCGACGCCGTCGAAGGTGCCGAACACCGGGCCGCGGAAGTACAGGTCGCTCTGCGGTGGCGCGGCGCCGTCAGGGGTGTCAAACCGCACGCGCATGGCCACCGTGTCATCCAGCGCCAGCTCGGCAATGTTGCCCACCTTCATCACACCCGACAGGCCGCTGCGCCCGCTCATGGTGTCGCTGGGCATGCCCCACAGCGGCGCCATGCGCGGGAACAGCATGAACAGCGCCGCCATGATGGGCGCGCCCAGCAGCGCCATGGTGCCTGCGGTGCGCAGTGCCTGCGACAGCGGTGGCCGCCCCACAGGCATGTGGGCGTTGACCAGGGCCGTGAGCAGCCCCAGCAGCGCCACCAGCATGGCAGCGGCCGTGAACAGCGACTGCGAGAAGAAGAAGTTGCTGAGCATCGTGAAGAAGCCCAGGAAGAAGACCACCAGCGCGTCGCGCCGCGCGCGCAGTTCCAGCATCTTGAGCGCCAGCAGCATCACGATCAGCGTCACCCCGGCATCGCGGCCCAGGATGGTGCGGTGGGTGTACAGCGTGCCCGCCACCGCGATCACCAGCGGAACGGCCAGCACCCAGCGCGTCGGCAGCGGGCGGCCCTTGAAGGCCAGCCAGCCGCGCCACAGCATCAGTCCGGCCGCCAGCAGGCTCGCCCATACAGGCAACACGTTGACCTGCGGGGCGATGACCCACGCAATCACGACGAGCAGGAACAGCGTGTCGCGCGTGTCGCGCGGCAGTGCGTTGAGCGTCTGACGCAGGGTCATGGCTGAGCGGTGGAACGGGGGGGGATGGATTTCATGTTGCTATTTATTTGATAGCTATTCGGGCAATAAGAATATGCGCTTGGAGCCGATAGGGGCCAAATTCGGCAGGAATGGGCAGTGGCAGGTCAACACAGGGCCAACGCCTCCAGGCAGCGGCGGCGGTGGGCGGCCCCCGTGTCGGGCGCGATCTCGGTGCCGGGCAGGCGCAGGCCATAGTCCAGGCCCAGGCGGTCGGCTTGCAGCACCCAGGCCGTCAGGCGCGACACGCGTGCCTCATGGTTGGGCAAGGCGGCGTGGGCCAGGTCCAGCCACAGCTCGTGCCGCTGGGCCTGTTGCGCGTCACGGCTCACCAGGTCATCGGTGCCGGTGGCCAGCGACTTCGCCGCTTTCTTCCAGACCACCAGTTTGAGCGGGTCGCCCCGCCGGTAGGCCCGCACGCCGTCGAATTCGCCAATGCCCTGCGACGGCGCGTTGCCCGTGCCCCCGGCGCGGGGCTCGCCCGGCGGCAGGGGTTGTGGCGGCACCTCCGGCGCGGGGTACACCAGCACCTCGGCAGCAGGGCGCCAATAGGTCCACACGCGGAAGGTGCCCAGCGGAAACCGCGTTTCGGCCGTCAGGGTGGGCACGCGGTGCAGCCCCCGGCGCCCGGGCTGGAAGGCCACCTGCACGCTGGCCTGGCCCTGGGCGGGCACATCGGTCCAGGCCCAGTGGTGTTCGGCCTTGCCGGTGCCGTGCACGGCCAGGGCAATGCCATAACGCGGCGACTTGCGATCACTGGACAGCTGGATCTCAAACGCCGTGCTGGTGCCCAGAAAATGTGGCTCGGGTGCCTTCAGGTGCAGCGTCAGCCCGCGCAGGTTGGCGTGGCAGATGTGCATGCCCACCACCGCGCTGCCAGCCAGCAAAAAGGTCAGCAGGTAGCCCAGGTTGAGCTGGTAGTTGATGGAGGCCACCAGCAGCACCACGAGCGTGAGCGCCAGCATCCAGCCCGAGCTGGTGGGCAGGATGTAGACATTGCGCTGGGTGAGCTGCAGCGTGTCGGACAGCGGCAGGCGTGCCTGCCACCAGCGCTGGAAGCGCCTGCGAAGGCGCGCCACGGGGCTGAGCCGCGCGGCCAGGCCGCGCCAGCCCGTGGTCGTCGTGAGGGAAGGGTGGGCGGCGGATTCCATCGATCAGGGCAGCGGCACGGCATCGACCATGGCGCGCACCTGCTCGACCGCGCCGCGCCCGGCGTCGCCCACGGGCACCAGGCGATGGGCAATGGTTTGCGGCAGCACGGCCTGCACATCGTCAGGCGCCACGTAGTCGCGCCCGCTGATCAGCGCCTGGGCCTTGGCGGCGCGCAGCATGGCAATGCCCGCGCGGGGCGACAGGCCCTGCAAGAACCAGCGGCCCGAGCGGGTGGCGGCGATCAGGTCTTGCACGTAGTTGAGCAGGGGATCTGCGGTGTGCACGGCCTGCACCTGGCGCTGCAGCTCGGCCAATTCGTCGGCGGACAGCAGGGGCAGCAGGCTGCTCACCATGTCGCGCCGGTCGGCCCCCGACAGCAGCAGGCGCTCGGCGGCGCGGTCGGGGTAGCCGATGGAGATGCGCATCAAGAAGCGGTCAAGTTGTGACTCGGGCAGCGCAAAGGTGCCCAGCTGGTCGTGTGGGTTCTGGGTGGCGATCACGAAGAAGGGGTGGGGCAGGGCGCGGGTTTCACCCTCGACCGACACCTGCTTTTCTTCCATGGCTTCCAGCAGGGCGCTTTGCGTCTTGGGGCTGGCGCGGTTGATTTCGTCGGCCAGCAGCACCTGGGCAAACACCGGGCCGGGATGGAACACAAAGGCTTCCTTGCCACGTTCGTACACCGACACGCCGGTCAGGTCGCTGGGCATGAGGTCGGCAGTGAACTGGACGCGTGAAAACTGCAGCCCAAAGGCGTGGGACAACGCGTGCGCCAGTGTGGTCTTGCCCACACCCGGCACGTCTTCAATGAGCAGATGCCCCCCCGCCAGCAGGCAGGCCACGCAGTCCTGAACCTGGGCCTTTTTACCCACGATCACCGTGTTAAGCTGATCCAGAAGCGATTTGATCTTGTGCTGTGCATTCATGGCACGACGTTATCCGAAAAACGGCAAAAAATGCGAGACGCGGGGACAAGACTGTGAGCAAGACGGGCTATTTCACCCATCGGGATTGTTGGAAGCACGAGATGGGCCCGGGCCACCCCGAATGCCCCGAGCGGCTGGATGCGATTGAAGACCGTTTGCTGGTCACTGGCGTGGGAGATGCGCTGGAGCGCTACGAAGCCCCGGAAGCCTCGCTGGCCGACATCGAACTGGCCCATGGCCGCATGCACATCGCCGCCTTGCGCGGGATGTCTGACCGGCTCAACGAAGAGCTGATGGCCGGCGGCCCCAGCTATGCGCAGATTGACACCGACACCTCCATCAACGCCCACACCTGGAAGGCGTCGCTGCGTGCTGCAGGTGCTGCGCTGGCAGCCACCGACGCGGTGATGGCGGGCGAGGTCGAAAACGCGTTCTGCTCCGTGCGCCCCCCGGGGCACCATGCCTGCCGCGACAAAGCGATGGGCTTTTGCTTTTTCAACAACGTGGCGGTGGCGGTGAAATATGCGCTGCAGCGGTACAACCTGCAGCGCGTGGCGGTGGTGGACTTTGACGTGCACCACGGCAATGGCACGGAGGACATCCTGGCCAATGACCCGCGGGCGCTGATGGTGAGCATCTTCCAGCATCCGTTCTACCCCTACAGCGGCGACCACGATCCTGCCCCCAACATGGTCAACGTGCCAGTGCCCGCGTACACACGCGGCATGGACATCCGCGAGATCATCGAGATGATGTGGATGCCCCGGCTGGAGGCCTTCAAGCCCGAGATGATTTTTGTGAGCGCCGGTTTTGATGGCCACCGCGAGGACGACATGGGCCAGCTGGGCCTGACCGAGCAGGACTACACCTGGATCACCCAGCGCGTGAAGGATGTGGCCCGGCGCTACTCCAAGGGCCGCATCGTGTCGTGCCTGGAGGGTGGCTACGTGATGGGGCCGCTGGCACGCAGTGTGGAGGCGCATTTGCGGGTCCTGGCTGACCTTTGACTCCCCCTGAGCCGCCTGCGGCGTCTTCCCCCTGAGGGGGACGCCACCCGTGGCCTGGCGGAGCCAGGTCCACGGTGGCACTGGCCTCATGCGCGCCTGTTTCAAACGCCCCTCGCATTGCTGTGCACAGGAGAAACAACATGACGATTCCAAATTCTGACGAGCTGCTGCTGATCACCCGCGATACGCGCGGTGTGATCACCCTCACTTTGAACGACCCTGCACGCTTCAATGCGTTGGGCTCTGAAATGCTGACAGTCCTGCAACAGGCGCTGGACGAAGCGGGCCGCGACGAATCTGTGCGCGTGGTGGTGCTGGCCGCAGCAGGCAAGGCCTTCTGTGCGGGGCACAACCTCAAGGACATGGCGGCGAACCCGGACCTGGCGTACTACCAAAAGCTGTTTGCGCAATGCAGCCGCATGATGCTGACCATCCACAAGCTGCCAGTACCCGTGATCGCCAGGGTTCAGGGCATGGCGACGGCCGCAGGCTGCCAGCTGGTGGCGCAGTGTGACTTGGCAGTAGCGGCCGACAGCGCGAGTTTTGCCACCAGTGGCATCCACTACGGCCTGTTCTGCGCAACACCGAGCGTGCCGCTGGTGCGCAATGTGCCCGCCAAGCGGGCGATGGAAATGTTGCTCACCGGCGACTTCATGGATGCGCCCACTGCACTCGCGCAAGGGCTGGTGAACCGGGTGGTGCCTGCGGATGTTCTGGATGCCGAGGTCGAGCAACTGGTGCAGTCCATTCTGCAAAAGCCGCGCGTGGCCTTGGCTATGGGCAAGGCGCTGGTGTACCAGCAGCGTGAGCTGGGCATGGATGCCGCCTATCAGCTGGCGGGCCAGACCATGGCCACCAACATGATGGATGCCGCCGCCCAGGAAGGCGCCCGCGCCTTTGCCGAGAAGCGCCAGCCCGCCTGGAAGCGTTGAGGTCTCGCACGATGGACAAGGCAATGCTCGACGACGTAGGCCTGTGGGTGCAGGCCTTTCTCAGCCCCACGGTGCTGGTGGAGCTGGCGGCCCTTGCGGTCTGCGTGGGGCTGGCCTGGGGACTGGTAGCGCTGTTGCAGCGGGGCCTGCGCCGGGGGGACCCCCGCTCCATCCTGTTTGGTTTGCGGATCGTGGATGGCGCGCTGTTCCCTTTGGTGTTGCTGAGTCTGGCCTACATCGCGCGCACGCTGCTGCACCACTGGGTGGCGCTGGCCGCTTTCAAGGTCGCAATCCCGGTGCTGGTGGCGCTGGTGGTCATTCGCATCGGCGTGAAGGTGCTGCAGGTGGCCTATCCGGACGCTGCCTGGGTGCGGCCTATCGAGCGCTCCATCTCCTGGATGGCCTGGCTGGGCATGGTGCTGTGGGTCACCGGGCTGCTGCCGCTGGTGCTCGACGAACTGGACCAGATCCACTGGAAGGTGGGCGGGGCCACGCTGTCGGTGCGCACCATCATCGAAGGTGCGGTCACTGCGGGTGCGGTGTTGCTGATTGCCTTGTGGATCTCGGCGGCCATCGAGTCGCGCCTGCTGCGCTCGGCCACGGGTGCCGAGCTGTCGCTGCGCAAGGCGGTGAGCAATGCGGTACGGGCGCTGCTCGTGTTCGTGGGGTTGCTGGTGGCCTTGTCGTCGGTGGGCATCGACCTGACTGCGCTGTCGGTGCTGGGCGGTGCAGTCGGCGTGGGCATTGGCTTTGGCCTGCAGAAGCTGGCGGCCAACTATGTGAGCGGTTTTGTGATCCTGGCCGAGCGCAGCATGCGCATTGGCGACAACGTCAAACTCGATACGTTCGAGGGGCGCATCACGCAGATCAATGCCCGCTACACCGTCATTCGATCGCCCTCGGGGCGCGAATCCATCGTGCCCAACGAACTTTTGATCACCCAGCGGGTGGAAAACCTGTCGCTGTCTGACCCGCGCGTGTGGATGTCCACCGTGGTCAGCGTGGCCTATGAGAGCGATGTGGACCAGGTGGCCCAACTGCTGACTAATGCCGCCCTGGTCAGCCCGCGTGTGCTGCGTGACCCGGCCCCCAGCGCCGCGCTGTCGGCCTTCGGTGCCGACGGGCTGGAGTTCACCGTGGGCTTCTGGATTGCGGACCCTGAAAACGGGTCGCTGGGACTGCGCTCGGACATCAACCGGGCCATCCTGAGTGCGCTGCGGGCCCACCAGATCGAAATCCCTTACCCCCAGCGGGTCATGCATGTCCAGGTCGATGGCGCAGTCCCTGGAGCGATGTCGCCTGCCGGGGCGCCCGCGCCAGCACCGGCTTCGGCGGGCTGATCCAGTTGCAGGGTGATACCCCGGCGGGGGCCCGGTAGCGCAGGCGACAGCAAACTCTAGACACTGGCCGGGTTCACTCGCCTATAATTCACAAAAAGCACGATCGTTCTTTTTTGTGATTGTGCAGTCTGTGTGGTGGCTCCGTAGCGCTTTCGCTGCAGTGCGACATAGAATGTTCTAGTTTACGTAAACGTCAATTCAATCAACTCTCTAGGAGCCGCAGCAATGAAGGTCTTGGTCCCTGTCAAGCGCGTGGTGGACTACAACGTGAAGGTCCGCGTGAAGTCGGACAACACGGGTGTGGACATCGCCAACGTGAAGATGAGCATGAACCCCTTTGACGAAATCGCCGTTGAAGAGGCCGTGCGCCTGAAAG
>NZ_JADHVT010000186.1 GCF_016783915.1 Acidovorax sp. | reverse complement strand
TGCTTAAGATGGGCCGCAGCGATGTGCGCGTGCTGGTGGGGGCGCACCACGCCATCGACCGCGAGGCGCCCCGCGCAGTGCACCTGCTGGCGGGCATCACCGCCAACGAGCGCATGGACTGGCTGGTCGAAAAGGCCGCCGAGCTGGGCGTGGCCAGCATCACCCCGCTGGTGGCAGAGCGCAGCGTGCTCAAGCTCAAGGGCGAGCGCGCCGACAAGAAGATCGCCCACTGGCAGGCCGTGGCCGTGGCCGCCTGCGAGCAATGTGGCCGCAACCGCGTGCCACTGGTGCACCCGGCCATCGATCTGGCTGGCTGGCTGCGTACACCAGGGCAAGGGCAGGGGCACTGCCTGACCTCCCCAGAGATGCAGGACACTCCCCAGCGCTTGCTGTTGTCGCTGCGGCCCGGCACTGTGCCGCTGCGTGAAGCCACTGGAGGCGAAGGTGCCCAGCGCCCGGTGCTGTTCCTTTCGGGCCCTGAGGGTGGCCTGAGCCCTGCGGAAGAGGACCTGGCGCTGCAACACGGCTTTGCCCCGGTCACGCTGGGCCGCCGCGTGCTGCGCGCCGAGACAGCCCCGCTGGCCGCCCTGGCAGCGCTCACCCTGTAGCGCGGCCACTCTGCGCGGTAGCCCGCGCTCGCCGCATGGGCCGCATGCCCAGCCAGGGTCTGGGGACTGTACGCACAGCACTACCTCACCGTAAAATCGCCGACTGGTCGGTAACCCAGGACAGCAGGGTTTTCGTGCCAATCCGCCCGCGCGCAGCGCGGCCCTCCCTCCCGGCCGGAGCCCCCCACCTTGCGCCCACCCGCCCGCTGGCAGCGCCTCAAGGATGTGATCCTCTCCACCGACCCTCGGCGGCGAACGCTGGTGGGCATGGCCTTGCTGGCGCTCACGCTGATGGCCGGCAGCGCCGGGGTGATGCTGCTGGTGGCGCATTCCAGCACCACCGTGGACCAGACCGCCGTGCAATGGTGGGCCGCCCTGTCGGTGGGCGGCCTGGTGGTCATGACGGCCTTCATCCGCTCCGGCGAAACCGCCCGACTGCGCGACCCTTCGCTCACCATCCCGCAGATGGTCTGGACCATCACCAGCGGCGCCGTAGCGTATGTGCTGGCGGGCGATGCGCGCGGGCTGGTGCCCAGCGTGCTGGCGATGATCCTGTTCTTCGGTACCTTCGGCCTCACGGTGGCCGAGGTGATTGGCATCGGGGTGTACGCGCTGCTGGCGTTTGCCAGCGCCATCGGCGTCAGCTCACGCTTCAATGCCAACGCATCGGGTTACCTAGACACCGCCTACGCGCTGATGGTGCTCATCGTGCTCAGTGGCTGCATTGCGCTGAACCTGCGCATCCAGCGCATCCGCGCCAAGCTGCAGCAGCAGCGCGAGGCACTGGCGCAGGCGCTCGAAGTCAACCGCGAACTGGCCACCCGCGACGAGCTGACGGGCCTCATCAACCGCCGCGCCATGCTGGACCTGATGGCACTGGAGCACCGCCGCAGCCTGCGCAGCGGCCGCCCGATGCTGCTGGCACAGCTGGACATCGACCACTTCAAACCCATCAACGACCGGTATGGCCACGCCACTGGCGACCGCGCGCTTCAGGCGTTTGCGGGCACGGTGCGCGCCAGCGTACGCGACACTGATGTGCTGGCCCGCTGGGGCGGCGAGGAGTTTGTGCTGATGCTCTCCGATACCTCGGCAGAACATGCGCGCGACCTGCTCGAGCGCATCCGCCAGGCGGTGCAGGCGCTGGAGATTGCCCACAGCGCAGGCTCGCTGCAGCTCACGGTGTCCATCGGCATCGCGCAGCACCTGTCCGGAGACACGTTGGAGCACACCCTGGAGCGCGCCGACCAGGCGCTGTACCACGCCAAGGCCCTGGGCCGCAACCGCGTGGTGATGGCGCCCGCGGCCCACCGCGCGGCGGCGGCAGGGGTTAACGCACGGGCTTGAGCGTGCCGCAGTCGGCCGCGAGCCACTTGCCGTTTTGCACCATGTCGATCTGCTCAGGCTTGCCGTTGGAAGTGGTCTTGACCTTGAAGTTGCCCGCATAGGCGGTGGGGCCCTGAAAGGTCATCGTCCCCTCGCCCGTGGTAGGTGGCTGGCCCTGGCTACCCTTGCAGCTGAACGTCATGGCCACCGCGTTGGGGCCGGTACGTTGCACGTTCTGCGTGCAGCCTTCCTGGGCCGGAATGCGGTCCAGATCGGCCTGTTCGGGGCTGATGCAGACCTTCACCGTGTTGCCGCTGGGCCCCATGCTCACGCCCTGCTGGGCCATGGCCTGCTCCATCTGCTTGCGCTGCGCGGGCGTCAGGCTGGCCATGGACTTTTGCATCTGCGCCATGGCGGCCTCCAGCTGGCCGCTCTGGCTTTTCATGGTCACGCTGTTCTCCCACAAGCCCGGCCGCAACTTTTGGGCCTGGGCATGGGCAGCGCCCCCCATGCCCGGCAAAAACACGGCGGCGGTGAGGGCAACTGCCAGGGTGCGGGGAGTGGTGTGGTGCATGGCGGGACCTCGGGGAGGTGAACTGCGGGGCTCTCAGTATCCGCAACCGGCGGCCTGCTGCCAAGTGCCGTGGCCTGTCCGAAGGTGCCATCACGCGCCACCCCATACGGGTGGTCCCTGCCGTTGCCTTTCAGGCGCTCAGGTGCGGCGGCGCACGCAGCTGCTCCGGGGTGGTGAAGTAAGCCGCCGACGCCCCAAGGCCCGCACGCGCCTGCGCCAGCTCGTGGCGCGCCACGGTGCGCAGGTGCACCTCGTCGGGCCCATCCATCAGCCGCAGCGCGCGGCCCCAGGTCCAGAAGGCGGCCAGCGGCGTGTCGGGCGACAGGCCCATGGCGCCAAAGATCTGTATGGCGCGGTCCACCACCCGCTGCTGCAGGCGCGCAGCCACCACCTTGATGGCAGCGACCTGGGCACGCACGGCGCGCGCGTCCGCCGCATCGGCTGATTCGCCCTGGTCCAGCAGCCACGCAGCATGCAGCACCAGCAGGCGCGCCTGGTCGATCTCGATGCGCGACTCGGCCAGCCACTCCTGCACGTTGGCCTGATCGGCCAGCGGCTTGCCAAACGCCGTGCGCTCCAGCGCTCGCTCGGTGGCCAGGCGCAGCGCCAGCTCGCACTGGCCGATGGTGCGCATGCAGTGGTGCACACGGCCGGGCCCCAGGCGCGCCTGCGCCATCGCAAACCCCGCCCCCCAGTCGCCCAGCAGGTGGTCGTGCGGCACCCGCACGCCCTGCAGCAGGATCTCACAATGCCCCTCGGGTGCATGGTGATGCAGCACACTGATGTTGCGCACGATCTGCACACCCGGCGTGTCCACGGGCACCAGCACCATGCTGTGGCGATGGTGGCTGTTGGTCTGGTCGTCATCTGCATTGCGGCACAGCACGATGAGCAGCCGGCAATGCGGGTGCGCCGCGCCGGTGATGAACCATTTGCGGCCGCTGAGCACCAGACCATCGGCCTCGCGCCGCACCGTGGTCTGCAGGTTGGTCGGGTCGGACGAGGCCACGTCGGGCTCGCTCATCGCAAAGGCCGACCGCATCTGGCCGTGCAGCAGCGGCACCAGCCAGCGGACGCGCTGGGCGGGTGTGGCAAAGCGGTGCAGCAGCTCGATGTTGCCGGTGTCTGGCGCGTGGCAGTTGAACACCTCGGCCGCCCAGGGCAGGCGGCCCATGGCCTCGGCCAGCGGCGCGTAGTCGAGGTTGCACAGGCGCGTGCCGGGCTCGTCGTCCTGCAGCGTGGGCAGAAACAGGTTCCACAGACCTTCCTCGCGGGCGAGCGCCTTCAGGTCCTCCACAAAGGGCGGCGGGTAGTCGCCCGCCAACACGGCCGCATGCCAGGCAGCGTTGTAGGGCAGCAAATAACGGTCCATGAACGCCAGCAGGCGCTCACGCCATTGAAGGGCCAAAGGGGAAGGTGCGAAGTCCATGCGGACATTGTGAAAACAGCGCCAGCGCGCGTCACAACGCAGGCGACAACGGGCTTGACGCACATCACGGCCTGCCCGGGCGCCTGCGGTGATGGCGCCGCAAAAGCTATGCTATTGATAGCAACCAAGACATATTGCACTAGCGCCACCAGCCATTTTTGCCTGATAACTGCCCTATCGCCCCCCTCCACACAGGTACCATGCCCCCATGAGTACCCACTACGAAACCCTGCAACACGCCGACACCTACCGCGAGGCGTTTGCAGTCGAGCCCCCTGCGGCGCTGGGTGAACGCCACCTGTGGCCCCGCAAGCCAGGCTTTTTCATCGTGCATGCAGCAACGGCGGCCGCCCTGGCACAAGGGCCAGCCAGCACGGTCAATACGCTCGAAGAGGCCGCTCCAGCGGCGGCTTCAGACAACCCCAGCGACGCTGCCCCCACGCGGGTGCTGGTGCCCGCGCAATGGGGCCTGGTGCCGCACTGGGTCAAGTCGGCATCCGACGCCAAGCTGCGCGCGCCCAAGCTGGTCAACGCCAAGTCCGACACCGCCTCCACCGGCACGCCCTTTCGCGACGCGTGGCTGAATGGCCAGCGCTGCATCGTGCCCATGGCGGCGTTCTACGAAGACGACCTGCGCAGCGGCAAGGCCGTGCCCACCCGCGTGGCGCGCGTGGACGGCAAACCCATGGGCGTGGCGGGCCTGTGGGCACGCTGGCAGGGCGCTGACGGCGAGGTGATCATCAGCTACTGCCTGCTCACGGTGAACGCCAACAACCACGCGCTACTGCACCGCTACGGCCAGCCCGGCAGCGAAAAAAGCATGCCCGCCATCCTGAACGAAGGCGCTTACGACGCGTGGCTCACGGCGCGGCCGGAGAAGGCCAAGGAGTTCATGCGGCAATACGCCCCGCAGTGGCTGCTGGCCAACCCGGTGGAGAAAAAGGCAGACAAGGTGCCCAAGGGTTTCCTGGGCTGACCCCGCGCCGCAAGGGCGGCGCGGCGGCGCTCAGGACGGCCGCTTCATCTGACACGACGTCGGCTGGGCGCTGATGTAGTTGTCCCACGCCACTTCGGAGCGGAAGCCGTAGCCGGTTTTCTCCGCGTCGTACTTCACGCCTTTGCTGCCCTGCTTGGCCCAGATGCCCAGGTACAGCGGCGCTTCAAGCTGGTGGTCGGTCTTGCGCATGCGCACCTCGCCCATGGGGCTCTTGTAGGTCATGCCTTCCAGCGCCAGGGCCACCTTCTTGGCGTCGGTGGACTGGGCCTTGCGCATGGCCTCGCGCAGCATGTGCACGCTGTTCCAGTGGGCGGCAAACACAAAGTCTTCACCGGTCTTTTTCTTGTAGTCCACGTAGATCTTTTCGAGCTCGGGGGTGGGGGCGTTGTGCACCCAGTTCCAGATGACCCCGACCTTGCCTTCGCCCCAGGGCCCGATCTGCGCGGGCGTGCCGGGGTTGTTGGCATTGAGCGTGAAGTAGTTGATGTTCAGGCCGTAGTCGCGGGACGACTTGAACAGCAGTGTCAGGTCGCTGCCCCAGTTGGAGGTGATGACGGTGTCGGCCTTGGTGGCGGCAATCTTGGCCACGTACGAGGCGAAGTCACGCGTCTGGGCGATGGGGATGAAGTCATCGCCCACAACCTCGATGTCGGGCCGCTTGCGGGCCAGGTATTCCTTGGCGGCCTTGGAGACCTGGCGGCCGTGGGTGTAGTCCTGGTTGAGCAGGTACACGCGCTTCACGTCCTTGCGGCCTTGCAGGTAGGTGGTCAGCGCCTCCATCTTCATCTCGCTCGACGGATAGAAGCGGAAGTGCCAGAAGCTGCAGCGCTCGTTGGTGAGCTGCGGGTCCATGGCAGCGTAGTTGAGGTACACGGTCGCGCGCTCCGGGTCGCGCTCGGCGAGCTTGTTGAGCGCATCCACCAGCGCCAGCGCCACGCCCGAACCACCGCCCTGGGTGATGTAGCGCACGCCCCGGTCGGTGGCAGCCTTGAGCGCATTCAGGCTCTCCTGCGGTGTGCCCTTGTTGTCAAAGTCCATCACCTCGAACTTGGGCTCGTTGGGCCCGGCCTTGGCGTTGACCTGCGCCACCACCTCGCGCAGCTGGTTGAGCGAGCTTTGGCCCGTGAGCGCAAAGGGGCCGGACAGCAGGTCGATGAAGCCGAT
Source organism: Acidovorax sp. (assembly GCF_016783915.1). GTDB lineage: Bacteria > Pseudomonadota > Gammaproteobacteria > Burkholderiales > Burkholderiaceae_C > Acidovorax. The sequence continues at coordinate 1,690 of NZ_JADHVT010000186.1, read as the reverse complement.
CTTCACCGTCTCGGCCGCGCCGGCGTGCGCCGCCATCACCAGCGCTGCAGCGCAGGCGCCAGCCTTGAGCCATTGATGAGGCCATTTCCTGGGAACCATGTTCATGGGTGTCTCCGTGGGGTGGGTAGATAGATGTAGATGGGAACAGCGTCAATGCGGGGCGGCTTCATTCACCGCTGAACACCGAGCCATGGCGTTGCCGCAGCTCGTTTTTCTGGACCTTGCCGGTGCCGCCCAGCGGCAGGCTGTCCACAAACAGCACGTCGTCGGGCAGCCACCACTTGGCCACGCGCTCTGCGAGGAAGTCCAGGATCTGCGCTTTGTCGAGCGACTGGCCGGGCTTGCGCACGATGAAGAGCAGGGGGCGTTCGTCCCACTTGGGGTGCTTGACGCCGATGACGGCCGCCATGGCCACGGCCGGGTGGGCCACGGCGACGTTCTCCAGGTCGATGGAGCTGATCCACTCGCCGCCCGACTTGATCACGTCCTTGGTGCGGTCTCGGATCTGCACCACGCCCTGCGGGTTGATGGTGGCAATGTCGCCGGTGGGGAACCAGCCATCGGCCAGCGCCGAGCGCTCGGCCTTGTGATAGCGCGACACGATCCACTGGCCGCGCACCATCAGCTCGCCCTGCGCAACGCCATCGCGCGGCAAGGTGATGCCGTTTTCATCCACCAGCTTGAGTTCGATGCCGAACACCGACTTGCCCTGCTTGGCGACCAGTGCATGACGGTCCTCCGGCGGCAGTTCGCCATCGGCAGCGCCCAGCACGCTCATGGTGGCGATGGCCGTGGTCTCGGTCATGCCCCAGCCGTGGCGCACCTCCACGTCGTACACGTCGTTGAACTTGGCGATCAGCGCCTTGGGCATGGCCGAGCCGCCCACACCCGTGCGCCGCATGGTGGTAAAGCGCAGCTGGTGCTGCTCCACATGCTGAATCAGGCCCATCCAGATCGTCGGCACGCCCGCGCTGACGGTGACGCGCTCGGTCTCCATCAGCTCGTACAGGCTGGCGGCGTCCAGGCGCGGGCCCGGTAGCACCAGCTTGGCGCCGCCGATCAGGGCCGCATAAGGCAGGCACCAAGCGTTGATGTGGAACATGGGCACCACGGGCAGGATGGTCTCCCGCGCGCTGATGCTGAGCACGCCCGGCATGCAGGCCGACAGGGCACTGAGCACGAGCGCCCGGTGCGAATACAGCACGCCCTTGGGGTTGCCGGTGGTGCCCGACGTGTAGCACAGCGCTGCGCCGGTCTTTTCATCACATTCGGGCCACACAAAGCGGTCATGCTGGCCGGCCACCAGTGCCTCATAGGCGTCGACCCCGGGCACCCCTTGCAGGTCGATGGTGCCCAGCGTGTCGGAATCACACAGCGCCACCCAGTGCCGCACGCGGGGGCACGACGCCGCAATGGCGCGCACCAGCGGCGCGAACGTGGTGTCGAACAGCACCACCTCGTCGTCGGCATGGTTGACGATGTAGGCCAGCTGCTCAGGGTGCAGGCGCGGGTTGCAGGTGTGCATGACCATGCCGCTGCCGGACACGGCGTAATACGCCTCCAGGTGGCGGTGGTTGTTCCAGGCCAGCGACCCCACCACGCTGCCGGGGCGCAGGCCTATCGCTTGCAACGCGTTGGCCAGCTGCCGGGCGCGCCGGGCCATGTCGGCGAAACGGTAGCGGTGCAGGCT
>NZ_JADHVT010000185.1 GCF_016783915.1 Acidovorax sp. | reverse complement strand
GATGCGCGTCAACACCGTGGCCTGGCTGGCGCCCAGCGACAGGGCTGCATGCTCGGCACTGCGGTCAAACCCCACCAGCGCAGCCACCACCAGCCGCAGCGTGTAGGGCGTGACGATGAGCGCATGCGCAAACACCAGCCAGCCAAAGCTGCCCGTGCCACCCAGCAGCGCAAACAGGCGCAGCAGGGCGACGCCCAGCACTAGGTGCGGAATGATCAGCGGCGACAGAAACAGACCGTTGAGAAAGCCGCGCCCCGCAAACTCATAGCGCGTGATTGCAATGCCCGCAGGCACGGCCAGCACCGTGGCCAGCGTGGCCGATGCCAGCGCCAGCCACAGGCTGTTCCAAAACGACTGCACAAAGTCCGAATGCTCGAATACCGCCTTGAACCAGCGCAGCGAGAACTCGGTGGTGGGCAGCGTCAGCGTGTTGTGCGGCGTGAACGCCACGATGCACACCACCAGCAAGGGGGCGAGCATGAAGGTGATGACCAGCGCGTTGAACGCGAGGGCGAGAGGGCCGTTCTTCTGCATCGCTTCAGCCCAGCGCTTTCTTGTAGCGGCCTTCAACCAGTCGGTTGTAGCTCAGCATCACCACCAGGTTGGCCACCAGCAGCGTCAGCGCAATGGCAGCGCCCAGCGGCCAGTTCAGCTCGTGCAGGTACTCGTCGTACACCACCGTGGCCACCATCTTCAGCCGCCGCCCGCCCAGCAGGCCGGGGATGGCAAACGAGCTGGCGGCCAGGCCAAACACGATCAAACTGCCCGACAAAATGCCTGGCAGCACCTGCGGCAACACAATGCGCCGCAACGTGGTGAACGGCGTGGCCTGCAGCGACAGGGCGGCGTTCTCCACACCCGGGTCCAGCTTCTGCAGCGATGTCCACACGGGGATCACCATGAAGGGCAGCATCACATGCACCAGCGCAATCACCACGGCAATCTCGGTGTAGAGCATCTTCACGGGGCCAATGCCAAGCCACTGCAGTGCGCCATTCACCAGCCCCTCGGGGCCCAGCAGCATGCTCCAGCCAAAGGCCCGCACCACCACCGACACCAGCAGTGGCGCCAGCACCACCAGCAGCAAGATGGAGCGCCACGGGTTGCCCATGCGGCTCAGGATGTAGGCTTCGGGCGCACCAATCGCCACGCAGATCAGCGTGACCAGCCCGCCAATCCAGAACGTGCGCCAGAAGATCGTGTGGTAGTACGAATCGGTGAACACATGGGCGTAATGCTCCAGCGTGAACTCACCCGCCTTCACCCCCGTGGCCGGGTCAAACGCGTTGAACGACAACACCGCCGTGAGCGCCAGCGGCACCAGCAGCAGCACCGTGAACAGCAGCAGCGCCGGGCCTGACAGCCACCAGGGTGCGGCCTTTTTGTGCAGCAAGGTGGTGGCCAGGCTCATGGCGCCACCTCGGCGGCGGTGTCTTCGGCCTCCAGCTCGGCCAGGGCAGTTTCATCGGCGGGCAGCAGGCGCATGCAGTGGTCGGGCCAGTCCACGCCCGTGCGCTCGCCCTCGGCCAGCGCAGCGCGGCCGTCGTTGGGCGCCAGCACCGTCAGGTCGCCCACGGGGGTGCCCACACGGTACAGCCACTGGCTGCCCAGGAAGAACCGCTCGCACACCTGGCCATCCATCCGGCCCTGCACGGCGGGCACCAGTTGCACTTTTTCAGGCCGCACGCTCAGCAGCACGGCGGCGCCGGGGCGGTAGCGGGCACCGTCCACCTCCATCGTGAGGGCGCCCACCTTCACCTGCGTCTGCGTGCCATTGGCATGCGTCACCTGACCGGGCAGCAGGTTGGCCTTGCCCACAAAGGTGGAGATGAAGCGCGTGCGCGGGTGCTCGTACACGCGGTGCGGGTGGTCGATCTGCGTGGCGCGGCCGGCCTCCATCACCACCACGCGGTCGCTGATGGACATGGCCTCGCTCTGGTCGTGCGTGACCATGATGGTGGTGGTGCCCACCTTGCGCTGAATCTGCCGCAGCTCAAACTGCATCTCCTCACGCAGCTTGGCGTCGAGGTTGGACAGGGGCTCGTCCAGCAGCAGCACGGGCGGCTCGATCACCAGCGCACGTGCCAGTGCCACCCGCTGGCGCTGGCCGCCCGACAACTCGCGCGGGTAGCGCGTGGCATGCTTTTCCAGGTGCACCAGCGCCAGCGCCTGGGCCACGCGCTCGGCGCGTTCGGCCTTGGGCACCTTGCGCATCTCCAGCCCAAAGCTCACGTTGGCCGCCACCGTCATGTGTGGGAACAGCGCATAGCTCTGGAACACGATGCCCAGCCCGCGCGTGTTGGCCTTGGCGTGGGTGATGTCCTTGCCATCGAGTTCGATGCGCCCGCTGGTCACGGCCTCAAACCCCGCCACCATCTGCAGCGTGGTCGTCTTGCCGCAGCCCGACGGGCCCAGCAGCGACACAAATTCACCCTTTTGCACCGTGAGGTTCATGGACTGCACCGCGCAGGTGCTGCCATAGAACTTGGTCACATCCGTGAGCTTGAGAAACGACATGGCGAAAGCCTTTCCGGTGGTGGCATCGCACGGTTTGCCTGGGGGCTGTGCGTGTCACCTGCTGTGGAGTTGCATGGATGGGCTGCGGGCCTTCGGTGTGCTTGCACCGGGGTGGTGCAAGTGCCGCACAAAGGCTGGAACAGCCGCTCGATTCAATTGAATCTATTGCAATAAACAAACCAGAATGCTTCGGATATTCCATTAATCAGAATTTTTATTGAATTTATTCCGTTCAATGAAATATGATGCCTTCAGTTTGATCAACGAATTCCACAGGAGCGAGGTATGGAAGCCGCATCCACCGCCACCGGCGGCGTACCCCGGGTGTTTGCCGTCATCCGGGCCCTGTCGGCCGTGCAGGCCGAGGGCGGGCGAGTCACCCAATTGGCGCGTGCCGTGGGCCTCACGCAAGGCACCACGCACCGTTTGCTGCAATCGCTGGTGGCAGAGGGCATGGTCGAGCAGGACGAGCGCAGCAAGCTCTACCGACTGAGCATGGACTTCTTCGCCCTGGCTGCCAAAGCGGGCAACCCCGGCGACCTGCGCAGCCTGTGCCGCCCCGCGCTGCTGCGCCTGTGCGCCAGCCTGGGCGACAGCATCTTTCTGTTGGTGCGCAGCGGGTTCGATGCCGTGTGCCTGGACCGCAGCGAAGGGCCGTTTCCGATCCGCTCCTTCACCGGCGACATCGGCGGCCGCGTGGCCCTGGGCGTGGGGCAGGGCGCGCTGGCCATCCTGGCGTTTTTGCCCGAGGCAGAGCGCGAAGAGGTCATCCGCTTCAACCTGTCGCGTGTTCGCGAATACGGCGTGTTTGACGAGGTCTATCTGCGCACCGAAATCGAGCGTGTGCGCCAACTGGGCTATGCGGGCCGCAATACTGGGTTGCTGGAAGGCATGGCTGGCGTGGCCGTACCCATCCTGGACCGCGAAGGGCGCGCGGTGGCGGCGCTGAGCGTGGGCACCATTTCTGCGCGGCTCAATGACGACCGGTTACCCACCGTGGTGGAACTGCTCAAGCGCGAAACTTTGGCAGTGGGGCCCAAGATCAATCCGTTTGATGTGACGCTGCGGCGGCCGGCACAAAGCCTGTCGAGCGTGCGCCCCGACCAGGCCATTCAGCCCGCGGGACAGGAGCAGAAGTAGGCGGCCTGAATCTCGGCCTGGGGGGCCTGGGGTGTGGTACTGAGAGTCACACCTCTTCTATGCGAGATTCGGTGAGGGGCAGGCCCCAGCGGCCCATGGCCGTCTTCTTGATCCACAGGTAACCTAGGGCCAGAGCCGCATCCTTTTGGAGGGATGCAGCGCATACCCATGGAACCACCTTGCCGCATACATCACCCGCACCAACCTCCTTATCAGCGAAGCCGGACTTGCCCTACTGTTTTGGCCATCCCGTATCTCTGTCCACCAACGGCTGCATGACGTTGTGGGTCGCCAGTGCCATCGCTTTCGTGTTGTTGTTGACGATGCCGGGCTGGGACCCGAGCCCGTGGACCGGGGCGTTGGCAGCAGTGCTGTTTGTGGGCGTGCAGTGGGCAGGATTGCGCGTCGCCGTGGGCCCAGACTGGGTTGCCCTTTTCAGACGCCCCCGCTGGCGCGACGTGGCGTTGGCATTGGCTGCCGTGCCACTGGTGTTGGGCTTGCCTGGGCTGGTGGCTGTGTATGGGCTTGGCATGTCGCACCTCAGTGCCAACGCCAGTGTGGATGCCGTTGCGGGCCTGACATCTGCACAACTGGTAGCGCGGTTTGCGCTGGTGGCTGTGCAATTGCTGGGTGAGGAGCTGGTCACTATTCTCCCGCTGCTGGCCACCGTCGCCTTGCTGCACCGCGTCGGCATGCCTGCCCGCTGGGCAATTGCTGTGGCGTGGGTGGCCACGGCGTTGCTGTTTGGTGCGCTGCACCTGCCCACCTACCAATGGCATGTCGGCCAGGCCTTGCTGGTCATCGGCACCGCGCGCCTGGTGCTGACGGCGGTATTTCTCTACACCCGCAATCTGTGGGCCAGCACCATCGCTCACATCGCTAACGACTGGGCGATCATGGCCTTTGCGCTTGCCTTTTCACGCAGCGTGGGCCCCTGACTGGATGCGCCCAAGGCCTCAAGGAGTTGTTTGTGGACTTTCTCAAAATCCTCAAGTCGTTTGAAGACTTTGTGTATGAAGCCCTGATCTGGCTGGTGTTGTTGCCCAAGACCTTGTGGCGCATCGTGCGGCGCCCGCGCCAGATGGTCACTTATGTGCAGGCGGAGCAAGACCGCGAAGGCGATGACCGCTACGGCGATGCGATCAGCCCGCCGCTTTTGCTCATCCTGTGCGTGCTGGTGGCTCATGTGCTCGATCTGGCTCTGCGTAAGCAGGGAGCGCCTCCGATGGGCACGCTCGCGGGCGCGTTGCTGAAGTCCGAGGAGAACCTGCTGCTGTATCGCACCATGGCTTTTGGCATCTGGTCGCTGGCCGGGGCTGTGTGGTATCTGCGCCATAGCCGCCAACCCATTCACCGTCTCAACCTGCGCAACCCGTTTTACGAGCAGTGCTACCTGGTCGCACCCTTTGCGCTGGCCGTGTCGATCAGCACGTCGCTGGCCCTGGTGGGCGGGGTGCTGTCTGCGGTCGGCGTGGGGCTGTTTCTGCTGGCTCTGCTGTGGTTTTGTATCGCCGAATGGCACTGGGTGCGCGAGCGCGCAGCCCTCGGCAAGGTACATGCGGCCGGGGTAGCCGGTGGGCTGGTGCTGGTGGGGCTGTTGGCCAATACCGGGTTGGGGTATGTGCTCCGACATCTTTGAGGAGTACGGGGTGGTGGCGTGGCATTGAGGCCCACGGCGTTCCGCAGATGATGGGGTATTTTTTCGGTCATAGCACTGCGAGCGCCTGTGTGACCTGTGCGTAGGCATGGTTGTCCAGCACTTGGTTATGGGCCGTCACTACCCGCTCAAAGGGCCAGCGCAGCACGCGCTCAGCGCTGCGGGCTGCGGCACCACGGTCACGCACCAGCGCGCGCACCGTGAGCGGAACGGCCAGTTGCCGTCTCACCCCGGTCAGCGTGGCATAGACACGCGTGGACCAAGACAGGTCACCCGCCATCCACTGCAGCAGGTCTGTCACGATGAGCGTGGCCGACGTTCGGTGGAACCATACCGACTCATTGCCTGCGGGAATGCCCTCAAAAGCCAAATGCTCCAGGTCTGGCAGCCATTCCGGCAGGTCGCCTGCGGGCAGTTCATGCAGTTTGGCCGCAAGGTCTGGGCGCTTCTGTACCAGGCCCTTGGGGCCAAACACCCTGGCGTTCGGGAAGGCTTGGGCACAAGGCGCCAGAAACAGGTGGTGCATCTTGTTCGGCGCCACGATGAAAGCTACCGTGCCAAGTGCCTGCAGCTGCCCCAGCAGTGCACTGCCGGCGGGCATCGGAATCGGTGAGTGGACGAGAAGCTGGTGCCCCGGCAGGCGCACCACCGTCATGCGTGTGGTGATGGGAAGGCCATTGGCCTTGAAGGCGTGGGTGGCGTGCCAGAGATGGGTGTCGAGGGATTCAAGTTGCATGACGCAGGATGGTGCCCTGGCCCTGGGGGCGGCGTCTTGAACGAATTCGACATGCTGGTGGTCGCTGCCGCCGTCATCCTTTCCCCAACCTCTGCACTGCGCACTCCCCCACCACCCAATCCCTGAACGCCTTCACCAGCGGCGTCTGCGCCCGCGCTTCCGGGTACACAAGGTAATACGCATCGGTGCTCGTCAGCACCTGGTCTGACAGCTCCACCAGGCTCCCGGCTGCCAGCTCCTGCTCGATCAAAAAGCGCGGCAGTAGCGCCGCGCCCAGGTGGGACACAGCGGCCTGCGCGATCATGGCGAAGTGCTCCGACTGCGGGCCGCGCAGGGCCAGGGCGGTGGGGGCGCCCACCAGCTCGAACCATTCGGCCCATTGGGTGGGGCGGGTGCTTTGCTGCAGCAGCACCACGCGCGTGAGGTCTTGCGGTGTGTGAATGTTGTGGCGGTCGCGGTAAGCGGGGCTGCACACGGGCACGGTTTCTTCGTGCATCAGGTATTCGCACACGGCGCCTGCCCAGTGCGGCGTGCCGAAGTGGATGGCAGCGTCAAACGGTGTGCCTGCAAAGTCAAACGGCTCGGTGCGGGCCGAGAAGTTGACCAGTGCCTCAGGGTGCCGCGCCATGAAGCCGCCCAGTCGCGGGATGAGCCAGCGCGTGCCCAGCGTGGGCAGCACGGCCAGGTTGAGCAGGCCGTCGGTGCTGGAGAACGCCATGGCTTTTTGCGTGCTGGCTGACAGCTGCTGCAGCACGTTTTGTACGTCGGCCGCGTAGACGCGGCCCGCGTCGGTCAGCACCACGCGCTGGCGTACGCGGTGAAAGAGTGCGGTGCCAATCTGCTCTTCCAACTGGCGGATCTGGCGCGACACGGCACTTTGGGTGAGGTGCAGCTCTTCGGCCGCGCGCGACACGCTCTGGTGGCGTGCCGCCGCCTCAAAGGCCAGCAGGTCGGCGGTGGAGGGCAGGAAGGCGCGGCGCAGCAGGGTCATGGTGGCAAATGGGATCAATCATGCGCAGAGGGAATGAGCGGCTCTGTCAGGTTGGGCATGGTTTTGGGCTGTGGCGCTAGTACATCAAGCTCGGGTAGCTCTGCAATTTTCAGGTACTTCATGCTGATTTGTGATTAAGTAGTTCCATTTTTTTGCTATCCAGCACGGTGCGATTGGCGGATATTGGCACATTGATCGCGCGTTTTCTCCCACGCTGCTTCCTTCTATTCGCCTCCACTCACCTTTGCGAGCCGCCATGTCTGCCACCCCTGCCGCCACCCCCCTTGTGTCCGAAGTCGATCAACTGCTGCAACGCCTGGGCGTGCCCCGCGCCGCCTACACCGGCGGCACGCTGGCGGCACGTTCGCCCATCACGGGCGAGGTGCTGGCCCAGGTGCCACAGCAAAGCCCGACCGATGCCACCGCTGCCATCGGCCGCGCGCATGCAGCCTTTTTGGCATGGCGCAATGTGCCCGCACCGCGCCGGGGCGAGCTGGTGCGCCTGCTGGGTGAAGAGCTGCGCGCCGCCAAGGCGGACCTCGGCCTGCTGGTGACCATCGAGGCGGGCAAGATCCCGTCCGAAGGCCTGGGCGAGGTGCAGGAGATGATCGACATCTGCGACTTTGCCGTGGGCCTGTCGCGCCAGCTGTACGGCCTGACGATTGCCACCGAGCGCCCCGGCCACCGCATGATGGAAACCTGGCACCCGCTGGGCGTGTGCGGCGTGATCTCGGCCTTCAACTTCCCTGTGGCCGTGTGGTCGTGGAACGCGGCGCTGGCGCTGGTGTGCGGTGATTCGGTGGTGTGGAAGCCTTCGGAAAAGACCCCGCTCACGGCCCTGGCCACGCACGCGATTGCGCAGCGCGCCATCGCACGCTTTGG
>NZ_JADHVT010000184.1 GCF_016783915.1 Acidovorax sp. | reverse complement strand
AGCTCGCACCTGCCGAACCGCCTCCAGTTTGAACTCCCGCGTGTACTGCGCACGCACTTGCTTGTCACTCATTGCTCAACTCCTTGTCGGTATTTTCAACAAGGGTTAAGAACTCCACTTTTCAGGGGCAACCTCACAGTTCCTGGTCAGCGCGCAAGAGCTGGCCAACCGCGCCGGGGGCGAGGCCCCACGTCCGGCGCGCCCGGAAACGAAAGGGTTGGAGGAGATCCGCCTCACCGCTGGCAACGAGCAGCTGTTGGCCCTGTACAACCAGCGCGACGAACTCAGCACCGCCATCGACACCTGGACAGATGTCGCCGAGCGCATCGACAAGCGCCTGCCCGCCTGGAACACGCTCAAGCGCCTGCTGGCCCAGGCCAGTGGACTATCGGGTGCCGAAGTCTTGGTGGCACAAGTCACGCACCTTGAGCAGCAACGCCAACTTCTGGAGGAGCCTGACCCCGTCACCCCCCTGGTGGCCAGCCTGACGCAGTTGCTGCGCGACGAACTGAACCGGCTGCACGCCGACTACCAGACCCGCCACAAGAACGGCATGGCGCGCCTGGACGCCGACACCAACTGGAAGCAGCTGGAACCCGAACAACGCAACAGCCTGCTCGCCGCCCAAAAGCTCACCCTCACCGACGCACCCAAGGTGCAAGTGGCCAACACCGACGAGGTGCTGGCCACGGTCGATCGTTTGTCGCTGTCGTCGTTCGCTGATCGTGTGGCCGCCATCGACTCACGCTTTGACGCCGTGCTGGTGGCCGCTGCCGAGCTCATGGAGCCCAAGGCGCAGTTCGTCAAGCTGCCCCACCGCACCATCAAGACCGACGAAGACATCGAGGCCTGGCTGCTGGATGCCAAGCAGACCATCGCACAGGCCCTGAAAAAAGGCCCGGTCATCCTTCACTGAGGCCTGAATCCCCATGATGCAAGCACTCGACAAAGACCTGCGCAGCGCGCTGGAGAAGACCGTCAAAGCGGCCCGCACGGTGGCCGAGACGGCTGCGCACGCGGCGGTGGACCAACTGGGCGTCGGCCACGACAAACCCGAAGCGTTTCTGGGCGATGCCGAGAAGGCGTTGCGCAATCGCCTGCGCACCCACGGCAAACAGCTCGGTGACGTCCGCGACTCGAAGAGCACCAACCCGACCTACGGCAAGCAAGAGGTGCAGCACCTGGTACAAGAGGTGGCCTACCAGCACTGGCACCGCATGCTGTTCGCCCGTTTCCTGGCCGACAACAACCTGCTGATGTACGACGGCGTGGCCGTCACCATCGAAGAATGCGATGAGTTGGCCTCCGACGAAGGCGCCAAGAGCGGCTGGGAGCTGGCCGGCAAGCTGGCCGCCCGCATGTTGCCGCAGGTGTTCAAACCCGGCTCGCCGGTGTTCGAGCTGACCTTTGCGCCCGAGCACCAAAGCGAGCTCGAACGCCTTCTCAAAGCTCTGCCCGATGCGGTATTCAAGGCCAGCGACAGCCTGGGCTGGGTGTACCAGTTCTGGCAAGCCGACAACAAGGAACGCATCAACAAGTCGGAAGTGAAGATCGGCGCCGACGAGTTGCCCGCCGTCACGCAGCTCTTCACCGAACCGTACATGGTGGCCTTCCTGCTTCACAACTCTCTTGGCGCCTGGTGGGCCACCCGGCACCCCGGCAAGCCATGCCCCGTCAACCTCGACTACTTCCGCACCCTGGAAGACGGCACCCCGGCCGCAGGTAAGTTCGAGGGCTGGCCCGACTCGCTGGCCGACTTCAAGCTGCTCGACCCGTGCTGCGGCTCGGGGCACTTCCTGGTGGCCGCCTTCCTGATGCTGGTGCCGATGCGCATGGCGGCGGAGGGTCTGACGGCTAAAGAGGCGGTGAATCGCGTCCTTGCCGAGAACATCCATGGGCTGGAGCTGGACCCACGCTGCGTGGAGATCGCCGTTTTCGCGGTGGCATTGGAGGCTTGGCGCTATCCGGATGCTTCCGGTAGGCCACTCGGTGTGCGGGAGATTCCGTCGCCCAAGATCGCTTGTTGCGGCCTCAAGGTCGCGGCCAAGGCGCAGGACTGGGAGGCGCTGGTGCCCGACGATGCACCCCACGCCGAGTACGTGCGCCAAGAGTTGCGCCAACTGCACGCCAGCTTTTCCGATGCGCCGCTGCTTGGCAGTCTGCTGGACCCAGCACGTAGCCTCAAGAATGACTTGGCCACATCCAGCTATGAAGCGCTTACCTCTTTGCTCCACAAAGCACTAGAGACCGAACGGCCCTCAAACCAAGGGACTGAAGAGGAGAACCGCTGGGAACTGGCGCTGAGCGCACAAGGTCTGCTCGAAGCTGCTCGTTTGCTCAATACCCGCTACGAATTGGTAATCACCAACGTCCCATATCTGGGCCGGCGAGATCAAGACGACAAGCTAAAGGGCTTTTGTGAGCAGCACTATGACGATGCCAAACATGATCTGGCAAATGTTTTTCTGGCGCGATGCCTTGAACTTTCAAAATCAAGAGGCAGTGGAGTCGTTCAGATCGTCATGCCCCAGAACTGGCTTTTCCTCACAAGCTATAAGAGGCAGCGCGAAACCCTGTTGAGATCACAGACGTGGAATTTGTTGGCCCGACTTGGTGAAGGTGGCTTCGACAGCACACAAGCAGCCGGCGCTTTCATTGTTTTGTTGACACAGACAAATACCCGGGCACCCCAAGACTGGGAGATGCGCGGCATTGATGTCAGCTCTCCTCGCACTGCGCAGGGTAAAGCCAACCTGCTTAAGTCCGCATCACTCGCTCTGGTGAAGCAGGAAAAACAACTTTCAAATCCGGACTCCCGCGTCACTCTGGACGAAGCTTCGGAAATGACGCTCTTGGAGCGTTTTGCAAGTTCTTACCAAGGAATCACTACCGGGGATAACCCGCGATTCATTTGCTTCTTTTGGGAAATTCCAGGATGGAATGGTCGCTGGAAAAGCTTTCAGTCAACAGGAGATTTCAGCGAGCATTTTGTGGGGCGGCAACAGGTCTTCCTATGGGATGGCGGCCAAGGTGTACTTGCATCATCGAGTGCGGCACGCATACAAGGGCAAATTGCATGGAACACCAAGGGTGTCGCTGTTCGACAAATGCGCGAACTACCCGCCACTCTAAACTCAGGATCTCCATGGGACATGAATAGCGCAACCATCGTACCCAAGGATCAAGAGAACCTTGCTGCGATCTGGTGCTTCTGCAGCTCCGATGATTACAACCAAACGGTTCGGCAGATCGACCAAGCTTTGAAGGTCACCAATGCGACCTTGGTAAAGGTGCCGTTTGACCTCGAATACTGGCGTCAGGCGGCCGCGGAACGTTATCCACATGGACTCCCGAAACCGTTTTCGATCGACCCCACGCAGTGGATTTTCCACGGGCATCCTGCACGTGCGTCGGACCCGCTACAAGTCGCCGTTGCTCGATTGGTGGGCTACGTCTGGCCCGCAGAAGCAGACAACAAGATGGAACTGTCTGAGGAGGCGCGTGCCTGGATCGCACGCAGCAGGACGCTGTCCAATCATGCGGACAAAGATGGAATTGTTTGTATTCCTCCGGTGGGCCGCGAATCCTCGGCAAGTGACCGGCTTCTTAATCTGCTAGCTGCCGCGTATGGCGAGCACTGGAGCAATGACGTACTGGCACAACTGATGGCGTCGGCAGATCACGCTGGCAAACCATTGGAGAGCTGGCTCCGCGACAAGTTCTTTACCCAGCACTGCGCTCTGTTTGGCAACCGCCCGTTTGTGTGGCATGTGTGGGATGGGCTGCGCGACGGTTTCGCCGCGCTAGTGAACTATCACAAGCTCGACTACAAGGCCCTGGAATCACTCATCTACACCTATCTGGGCGACTGGATCGGCAGACAGAAGCGTGATGCCGACAACGGCGTAGATGGTGCCCAGGAAAAGCTGGCCGCAGCAGAGGCATTAAAGAAGCGCTTGGAGCTGATCCTGGCGGGCGAAGCGCCCCATGACATCTTCGTGCGATGGAAGTCCATCGAGGAGCAGCCGATTGGCTGGAACCCTGACTTGAACGACGGGGTGCGCATGAATATCCGCCCCTTCCTCTCGGTATCAGACGTAGGCAGGCGTGGCGCAGGCGTGCTGCGCGACCTGCCGAAGAGCCTTCATTGGGAGAAGGATCGCGGCGCTGACCCAATCGACGCACCCTGGTATGAGCTCGGACTCAAGTACGGAGGCAAGAAGGGGGATCGGATCAATGACCACCATTTGACGCTGGCCGAGAAGCGCGCCGCTCGCGCCAAACAGGGAAAGGCTTAAGACCATGACAACTGATCGGGCCTGGAAGCCACGAGATCCCGCTGAGGCGTTCTTTCCGGTGGAGATGCGCCCTTTGTTCATGCCGACTGCAGACGGCCTAGACAAGTATCAGCAGCTCAAGCGCCACTTCGCGGTCGTTGACGTGGAGCGGCAACACCCGTTTGCGGTCGTGACCGACGACTACGAGCTGGTGACAAACAAGGCCGCCTACGACATGGCGGCCGAGGTGATGAAGAAGGTGTTCCACACCACGCAGATCGGCGACATGGAGTGCTTGAACATCACCATGCCCAAGACCCGGTCGTTCTGCCATATCGACCTGATTCACAAGACCGCCGATTTCTCGCCTTGGGAGAAGGACAAGTGGACGGCCTTCCTGCGCATCAGCAACAGCTACAACCGCACCCGGCTTCTGCGCTTCGAGCTGGGCTTTTGCCGCTGGATCTGCCTGAACGGCATCATCTTCGGCAGCAAAAGCATCGAGTTCAGCTACGCCCACACTCGGCGCGGCATGGACCGAGTGGACCGGTTCGTCGAGAACATCGGCGACATCCGCAAGCTGGAAACCTCGCTGACCGAGAAGCTGCACCAGCTCAAGCGCTACCACGTGCCTGAGAAGGAGATGCTGCCCCTGCTTTGCCGTGCCTTCGACATCAAGGCGACCAAGGAGGTGATCCAGAAGCAAAGGCGCGTCGACGACCTGCTGGCGGTACGCGAGCAAGCCAAGAGCCTGACCCAGGCCTATTTCAAGGAGATGGGGCCTCACGGCTATGCCGCATTGAACGTGCTGACGGACTACGCGTCGCGGCCGGCGGGCGTGATAGCGCCGGAGGCCAGCATGCATGGCCTGCAGCAGAAGGCGGGAAGCTGGATGGACGACTTCATTGCGGCCATCAAGCACCCCAATTTTTCGTTCGACAGCTACCTGGCCGACTACCGCCAAACGGTTGAGGTGATTGAGTCCCTATGATCAAGTCGGTCAACAACTACCCGGTCTCACAGCTCTTCGACATCGAAGCAGGTGTGGTCTATGCGATCCCGCGCTACCAGCGCGAATACACCTGGAAGATGGACCAGTGGGAGTCGCTCTTCGATGACGTCGAGGAGAACGACCCCGGGTACTTCCTGGGTTCGATCATCTGCATCAACCAGACCACCGACACCCTGGCGGTGCAGCGACTGGAGGTGGTGGACGGCCAGCAGCGGCTGACGACGCTGTCTCTGCTGTTCGCCGCGCTGTACCAGTCGTTGAAGCGGCACGAGAAGGACCTGGACGACGACCAGCGCGTGGAGCTGATCAACCTCAAGCGCAAGCTGGTGCTGAAGAAGGGCGATGACCAGTTGCGCGTCATCCCGCAGATTCAGAACAACAACCAGAACGACTACCGCGCCGTCTTGTCCGACGTGGGCGTGATAAGCCCGTTCGATACGCCGGCCTACGCGGGCAACCGCAAGATCTTCCGCGCCTTCCGGTACTTCCAGGGTCGCATCGAAGAGATGGTGCAGGGCGAGAACGATCGCCTGGCGTCGATCATGGCCTTCCTCGACAAGGTGAGCCAGGCCTGCCTGGTAAAGATCGAGGTGGCCAGCCACGCCGATGCCTACACGCTGTTCGAGTCGCTCAACAACCGGGGCATGCCGCTCACGGCCATCGACCTGATCAAGAACAAGTTGCTGGCCCGGCTGGAAACCACCGAGCCCGGCAAGGTGGACCACTACTTCGACGTGTGGAACAAGCTGCTGGGCTATCTGGGCGACGACTACAGCGTCCAGGAGCGCTTCTTCCGGCACTACTACAACGCGTTCAAAGACCCGCTGAACGTACCGTTCCGCAAGGACGAGGACAAGAAGAAGGACCCCCTGGGCCCGGTGGCCACAAGGTCTAACCTGATCCAGATCTACGAGAAGTTGATCAACCAGGACGCCAAGCACCACCTGCAGGCCATCCGTTCCGCTGGTCAGCTGTATGCACTGATGCTGGCTCGGAACACCGACGAGGCCTGGGCTCCGCTAGATAAGCCGCTGAAGGACCTGGACCGCATTCAGGGCGCCCCGTCTTACCTGTTGATGCTGTACCTGCTGGTGCGGCGCGAAGCGCTGGGCATCGACGTGGCGCAACTGGAAGAGATCGCGCGGCTGCTGGTTTGCTTCTTCGTTCGACGCAACCTCACCGACACGCCGCCCACCCGTGACCTGACGCGCCTGTTCATGGCCGCCATCGACAAGGTGGCAGAGCTGTCGGGGGCCGCCGTGGTGACGACGATTCGCGACGAGCTGCTGGCGGTGTCGGCCAGCGACGAGACTTTCCGCAGCAAGCTGGAAGGTGCCATCTACGAGGAGAACGCCGGGGTCACCCGGTTTGTGCTGTGCGCCTTGGCCGAGCAGAGCATGACCAAGGAGACCTGGGTCGATCTGTGGAAGTACGAAGGCAAGCTCTTCGTGTGGACCATCGAGCACATCTTCCCGCAGGGCGACAACATCCCCGCGTCGTGGGTGGCGATGATCGCGGGCGGCGACGAGAAGAAGGCCAAAGCCATTCAGGAAACGCATGTCCACAAGCTGGGCAACCTGACGATCTCCGGCTTCAACAGCGCGCTGGGCAACAAGAGCTTCAAAGACAAACGCGACCGCACCGACAGCAAGGGCCGTGAGGTGGGCTACAAGAACGGGCTCAAGCTCAACGCCGAATTGGCAACGGCCGGGGCATGGAGCGTGAAGCAGATCGATGCACGAACCACCACGCTGGTGGACCAGGTGGTGAGCCTCTTCGCCATGACAGGGGGCCAGCCATGCGCGTGATCGAACATCTGGTCAAGACCCTGCGTGACTCGGCGATCTTCAACCCCGAGGTTCAAGTCACGCCCTCGTGCATCTTGTGGCCCGACAAAGACCGCCAGTGGGAGGCTGTGATCCCGCGCCTGCAGAGCGAGCTGGCGGAACTGCTGGTGCTGGGGGACTACACGCCAGAGAACCGCACGGGGCCGGCGATCTGGCTGCGCTGCGTGATTGCGGGCAAGGCGCCCGATGTCACTTTGCCAGCTGACCGCGTGCCGGTGTTCTACCTGCCTGGCGTCAGCCGCCAGGACTTGCGGGCGATCGAGGACTGCCCGGACCTGTTGAAGCCCTTGGCCGAACTGCAGTACCGGGGCGTGATCTGGTCACAGTCTAACGCCAAGGACTGGACCATCATGGCCTTTCTGAAGTCCGACCAAGGCGGCATGGGTCTGGACGTGGCCCAGGACAACGACGCCAAGAACGCCATGCAGTTGGCGCTGTACCGGCTGCTGGATGAAGAGCTTGAGCTGCTGAAGGGCAAGCGGCTGGACAAGGACTACTTCAACACCTTGCTGACCGGCGGCGACCCGGTGCGCGACCTGCTGCAGTGGCTGGATCTGGGCGACGCATTTCAGACCACGCGCGGCGCCAACGAGTGGAAGGCCTTTGTGGAGGTCTGCAAGTCACAGCTGGCGTTCAACCCCCAGGCCGATGGCGTTCTGGCGGGTGCCAGCAAGTTGGCGACGCGCGAGGGACCCTGGCATTCGGTGTGGGAGCGGTACAGCGAAGCACCGAAGCGTTACCCCAACATCCCGAACCGAATCCGCCAGTGCAAGCCGCCCGACCTGGGCATCTTCGACACGCCCGCAGAAAAGCTCAGCGGTTGG
>NZ_JADHVT010000183.1 GCF_016783915.1 Acidovorax sp. | reverse complement strand
CCATTAGTGGGAGGCCACGATACCCGTTTGAGAAGTGAACAGGAAAGCCAACAGAATCAACGATCTACCAACACCACCCCCGCGCCAGTGCTGGGTTTGCGTACCGCCAGTTATTGCACTGAAAACGAGGGGACCCCGAGCCACCGTCAGCAGTTCGTCGTCGGTCGCACCCTTGGCCGCGACCGCATCGGTCAGCTTGGGCTTGCCTTCGGTCAATGTCCCAGTCTTGTCGAAAGCGATGGAGCTGAGGGTGCCTAGGTTCTCTAACGGCCCACCGCCCTTAACCAACACCCCGCCGCGTGCAGCTCGCGCAACGCCGCTGAGCACCGCGCTGGGCACTGAGATCGCCAGCGCGCACGGGCTTGCCGCCACCAACACGGCCATGGCACGATAGAAGCTGGCAGAAAAGGGCTCGTCGATGACCAGCCAAGCGAGCATCAGCACGGCGACGAGAGCCAGCACTGAGGGGACGAAGATGCGCTCGAAGCGCTCAGTGAACTGCTGCGTGGGCGAGCGTTGGGCTTCTGCTTCGGTGACCATCTTGATCACCCTCGCCATCGTGGACTGGTCCGACTTGCGCGCCACCATTACATCGATGGCGCCCGCGCCATTGATCGTGCCGGCGAACACCCTGTGCTCAGCCGCCACCTTGTCGAAGCTTGCGATGGCCGACTTCGCGTCATCCATGGGTCGCTTGTCCACGGGCACACTCTCGCCAGTAACGGGAGCCTGGTTGACGCTGGTGGTTCCAACGACGACAACACCGTCCGCTGGCAGCCGCTCGTTGGGCTTGACTACGACGACGTCACCGACCTCCAAGTCGGCCAGCGGAACCTCCTTCGTGCTGCCATCGCGCCGAAGCAACGCCGTCTCGGGCGCCAGCTTGGCAAGCGCTTCGATGGCCCTGCGCGCACGTCCCATAGCGTAGTGCTCAAGCGAATGGCCAAAGCTGAACAGAAAGAGCAGCAACGCACCTTCCGCCCACTCACCAAGTGCCGCGGCACCGGCGGCGGCGACAAGCATCAGAGTGTCGATCTCGAATCGACGTGCACGAAGATTCTCAAAGGCCTCCTTTACGGTGAAATATCCACCGAAGAAGTACGCCCCTACATAGAGCGCCGTTGGAACCTGTGGCGCCGCGAAATCTCCTTTGCTTATCAGCCACCCAATGAGAAGCAAGGCCCCTGACAGCAGTGCGAAGATCAGTTCAGTCTTTTCGCCGAGAAGGCCTTCTTTATGGCTATGACCTGCGTGACCACCTGCTTCTCCATGACCGTGACCTGAGTGATCCTCGTCCCGCTCCTTGGTTTCATGGCCCTTGTGAGCTGAGTGGTCATGTGCATCCTTCTTCACTTCGTCTACGGCCGCGTCATTGGCTGCAGCCCGGAGCGGTGGCACCTTGGCAGCAGGCCCCGGCAAGGGTGCGCTCCAGGGAATTACATCACCGGATATGCCCAACGCGCCGAGGGCCTCGACCAACTCCTGTTGCGAGACGCTTGAGCGGTCGTACTCGATGCGCAATGAGCCCGAAGCTGCAACGTCTGCCTCAAGCACACCCGGAACGCGCCGCAGTTCAGCGGCTATCCGGCGGGCGGTGCGCGCCAGCAGCGATCCCTTGGTCCGAAACGACAAGTGGGCGTACTGTGAGGAAATCTCGGCACCGACCGATTGCACCAGCTCACGCACTCGGCCGAGGGTCATGCTATCGGGGTCGTAGTGGACGCACAGTTGTGGCGCCCCACTTTCTATGCCGACGATATGCACTTCGTCGATGCCGCTGCGGCCCTTTATCGTGTCCGTGAGCCGCAACACGCAGCGGTCATGCACTTCGCTCACGTCCGGAAGCACGAGTGGAAGATCGAGACGTAGCTTCTTGGAATTGCTCATTGCTTCTGCCTTGAATGATGTTTGATTGCGTGGCGGCACGCGAGAGAGCCAGTACCAGGGGATGGGTTCTGGCGTTGTCTCTCGGGCCAGGCCGCCGTAGAGAAGCCGAGTCAGCCGACCTCTTGCTCGCGGTCGCTGTGGCTTAGGCAGACCGGATTCGATGTCTATTGCCCGAAAAGGGCATCGCTCGAAAGTCAGGTCAATGCAGATACGGACTGGCGTGCGCGCACTGCGTGAGCGTGTCCGAGATCGAACCGATTGACTGTCAGGCTGCGCGCCGCCAATTCGGGCGCTCTATGCGGTGACGCAGGAAGCTGGGATGAGACTGCTCGTCAGCAGCAGCCAGTGGATCCGCCTGGCTCCCTGCCATCAGAGCAACCTGATCCAAGACAGCAGAGACGGAGGTGAGGTGGCAGCTTGGGCAATCGGGGTGATCGCCGCCGATTGATCGGTCAACTTCCGCTGAGTCCTTCAAACGAGTCGCCAGCTTGGCTTGATGCTCATGGACATGGTGGCCAAAGTGGGTGTCGGCCGTGCGCGCTTCATGCTGGCAATAGCCCGTGGCAGCCCCCCAAACGAATTGGATTGGCAGCAGCACCAGCAAGATGAGGACAAGGGCTTTGCGCACGCCTGCGATATTAGCAGCCGCGATGCCCAGTGCCAATGAAGGTTCCGAGTGCGCGCATTTCGTTGGAATGCGCGGGCGCTGTTGCCAACGAGTAGTCATCCAACCAGACCCGGGATCGAGAGCAGTACCTCTCGCAAGTAGTCCACGTAGGTGCTGATGAGCCATGGTCCGATGAAGATCAGCACAACTAGGGCGGCCACCAATTTGGGGATGAAAGACAGTGTGTTTTCATTGATCTGCGTCACTGCCTGGAGGATGCTAACGATCAGGCCCACCAGCAGCACCACGAGCAGGATTGGCGCGGCGGTCATCAGCAGCATGTGCAGTGCCGCCTGAGCGATGGTCAGGACTTGTTGCGAACTCATAAGAGGTCCTTACAGAAGGAGCCATAGGGAATGGGCGGACGAGCAACGCTGCGGGATTGGCGACACAGCCGGCCTTTTTGCCACTGGGGATTGAGTCGTGAAGTCGCGTCTGACGGCATACCGTGCGCGCGCGAAAAGCGTTGCCGCCAGCGAAGTTACGCGCGGGCGTTGTGTGAAAAGGTAGAGCTGAGGTTCCACCGCACACGGGTGGAAGATGCGTGCAGGAGCCGCGTACTCAGACCAGCGTCATTGGAGGGCGCAGTGGCCCTTCCAGTGAGGGCGGCGAATAGCGCGGAGCTGGTTCGCTGATGGGGTCAGCCGTCGGCACACTTGGTACTGCGAAGGCCAACGTAGGAATCAGCCCGGCAAGCGTCAGTCCTTCTTCTGGATGCACGTGCTTGCCCGATGCGTTCTTATGCCGGAATCGGTCGCCATCCGCGAACCGCACCTCGTCTTGTGCAGACACCACTAAGTGCGCGAACTGATCGGCGCGCGATGCGCCCGCAAACGGATTGACCATGCTGAGCGCCTGCCACAGCAGCACAACTACGAGTACGACCGATTGCAAGCGGTAGGACATGACGCCGGATTATAGGCCAGCCATACGCGCATGGGCGCAAAGTGCAAGGTTCTCTACAAAGCTGTCAAAAATGTAATCTTCCGGTCACTGCCTCGATGGGGCGATATTTTTAGACTTCTCTCCGTGGTGCAGAAAAAGCTTCACCCGGTTGCCAAGAGGTAGCCGGCGCAACAGGAGATCCTCATGAAAGTTCGCAACGCACTCATCATCGTTGGCCTGGCCACCGTCGCTACGACTTCGTTCGCCGCGTCGGCCTATCACGCCAGCCCAGTGCAGTAGCAGGGAGCAGTATTTACTCCCGACCATCTGGGCAACACCGTGAGCCGGGACTCCGTTCGCAACACTGTGCTAGTAGCCCAGCAAGACGGCTCGCTCCAATGGATCAGCCGAGGCTATCCAGCCACCTATCCGCTCGTCAAGGCGCCGACCCTTACGAAAAGCCGAGCCCAGGTGCTGCAGGAGCTCGAAGATGCCAAGCGCAACCCGATCACAGCAGATGGCATGCGCGACATGGGCGGCGAAGCTGGGTGGGTCAACGCCCAACAGCTGCCGTAATCCGCCCTTCACTTATCCAATCACATTTACTCAAAGGACCACACCATGAAATTCAAGACTGCACTGCTTCTCGCCGCCATGGGCGCCGCACCTCTGCTGGCCTCTGCGCAATCGGCCCCACTCACCCGCGAACAGGTTCGTGCAGAACTGTTCCAAGCCATTCGCAGCGGCGACATGATGGGCAGCGGTGAGTCGAGCATGACGCTGCGGCAAATCAACCCTCGCGCTTACCCAGCGCAAGCGGCGACTGGCGCCAAGAAGACGCGTGAGCAGGTGCAGCAGGAGCTGGGCCAAGCTATCAAGTCGGGAGAAATGATGGCCGCTGGCGAATCTGGTGCCAAGTTGAATGAGATCGCGCCAGGACGCTATCCTTCGCAAGCGGTGGCTGCTGTCTCGCCAAAGTCGCGCGATGAAGTCAAGCACGAACTTGCCGAGGCAGTTTTTCACGGCGAGATCCTCGCCAACGGTGAAGATGGGCGCATGCTAAAGGAGGTATTCCCGGGTATGTACCGTGGCAGCCACGCTGCGGACGTAGCGGCGGAACGCGGCTACACCGGCAGCGCCCGAGGTCTGTGAAGCTGCGGCTTTGGTCATCGAGATACAGTGCTCAGAATTCAACTTGCCATGCTAGACTGAAAAAATGAGTCGCTGGATCGTCGCTTTGATGCTAGTACTGCTACCGCTCCAGTTCAGCTGGGCTGCGGTAGCTTCGTACTGCCAGCATGAGCGCTCGACATCCACGACCACCGTGCAGCATGTGGGTCATCACGAGCACCAGCACAAGGCAGACAGTGTTACTGGTAAGGTCGTTGTCGAGAAAAATCTCGACAAATTCGACCCCGATTGCAGTTCGTGTCATGGCCTCGGCCTGGGCGCACTTTATTTGCCAGATGCGAAGTTGCCTACGTTTCGCGGCAATGAAATGAACGCTTCTGCGCTATCAGCGCTTGAAGGCGTCAGCCCGACTCCTCCCGACCGCCCTCAGTGGCCGTTCCTCGCCTAGTCGGCGGGGCTTCCTTACTCATCCTTTTCTAGGTCCGCCATCCTCTGGCGGGCTTCGCTGCGCGTGCCGCTGCGAGAACGGATCATGGTTGCTAGGCACCACACGGCTGCCATCCCCGCCGATTTCTTCGTGTTTCAAGGTCAATGGAGAATCGGATGTTCAAGGGATTTCACGTTCAAAATGGTCCGGGCGCTTCACGCAATCGGAAGCGGTTTGGGGTCACTGCAGTTGCGACTGCCATTTTTATTGCTACCACTACGGCAGCAGTTGCTCAGGGGCTGGCGCCGAGTACTCAGCAGAGCCCAGCGGTACTTCACGGTAGTGCTGCGAGTTCCGCAGCTCCGTTATCGCTGGCCCGTGCCATTGAGATGGCGTTGGAGGGCAATGCGGACGTAGCCGCAGCGACCCGCCAGGTCGAAGCCACCGAAGGCCAGATCATTCAGGGTCGCGCGCGGCCAAACCCTGAACTCGCGTATTCGCTGGAAGACACGCGTTCGAAGACACGCACACAGAGCTGGCAGCTTAATCTGCCGCTGGAATTGGGTGGCAAACGCGCGGCACGTACGAAGGCTGCAGAAAAGGCACGAGAGCAGGCCCAAGCCCAACTCGCCGAGGTCGTGTCCACCGTCCGAGCCAATGTCGTGGCTGCGTACTTTGATGTTCTGACGGCTCAAGAGAGGCTGTCCCTTGCGAAGGACAGTGCTGCCCTGGCCAAGGCATCCACGGACACCGTAGCGAAGCGAGTTGCGGCGGGCAAGGTTTCCCCAGTCGAAGAGACCAAAGCGAGGGTTGCGGAAGCTGGTATCCGCCTGGAGCTGACTCAGGCCGCAAGTGAGGAGCGCAACGCGCTGACGCGCCTGTATGCGCTACTGGGAAGGACCAATGCGTTTGCTTTGTCGCTTGAAGGCGAAGCCGAGGCGCTACCGCTTGTACCGAACTTGGCAGATCTTCAATCGCTAGTCGTGTCTTCGCCTTCGGTGGTGTTGGCGAGGGTTGAGGTGGATCGGCGCAAGGCGTTGGCCGAGGTTGAGCAAGCCAAGCGCGTGCCGGACATCACCGTCAGCGCCGGTGTGCAGCGTAGCAACGAGACACAACGCAACCTGCTGCTGCTAGGTATTTCAGTGCCGCTGCCGGTATTTGATCGCAATCAAGGCAACCTGCTCGAAGCGCTGAAGCTTGAAGACAAGGCCAGGGATGAGTTGCAAGCAACCACGGTACGGCTGCACAGCGAAGTGACTCAGGCCCACGACAGGCTGTCCACGATCACGTCAGAAGTCCAAACCTTGCGCTCGGATGTGCTCCCAGGCTCCAAATCGGCATACGACGCAGCCACGGTCGGTTTCGAGAACGGCAAGTTCAATTTTCTCGAAGTCTTGGATGCGCAACGCACCTACTTCACCGCCAAGTCGCAATACCTGAAAGCCTTGGCCGAATCCCATCGCGCAGCAGCCGAGATTGACCGGCTGCTGGGTGGCAGCACGTCCCTCACCTCGACCATCAAGAAAAACTGAGATCGACCATGAACAACATCAAACCAAGCATCAGCAAGAAGCACCTGATCGCCATCGCAGTCGTAATTGCGCTGGGAGTGGGCGCTGGCGTTTTCGTTATGCAAAGCGGCAAGCCTAAGGCGGCAGCTGCAGCCGAGGGAGACGGTCACGGACACGGAACGCACACGGAGGCCAAGGGCCACGGTGACGGCGAGCACCACGGAAAAGCCGATGGCAAGGGCCACGACGACGACAAAGGCCATGCCGATGGCGAGCACCACGAGAAGAGCGCGTCCAAGGGCGCCAACGGCGGCAGCCTCTTCAAGGAAGGCGACTTCGGATTGGAGGCCTTGCTATCGGAAGACGGAGGTGAGCCACGGCTGCGCATCTGGATGTTCGAAAAAGACAAAGCGCTGCCTCAGAGCGCTGCCACCGTCGCCGCAACGGTCGCGCGCCCAACAGGAGACAAGCAGGCGTTGACATTCGTTCAGGACAAGGATGGCTGGGTGAGCCGCGAGACGGTGGCTGAACCCCACGCCTTCGATGTTGAGATCATCGCGCGAAAAGGCAACGAGCCCTTCATGTTCGTGATGAGCAAAGAAGAGGGCAAGGTCGAGTTGACCGACGCCCAGATCAAGGCGGCAGCCATCGGCGTTGACTCGGCATCTGCTGCGAGCATCAAGTCTGCGCTGCTGCTGCCCGGCGAGATCCGCCTCAACGAAGATCGCACCTCGCACGTGGTTCCACGCCTTGCTGGCGTGGTGGAAAGCGTTAACGCCAGCTTGGGCCAGGTCGTCAAGAAGGGGCAGGTGCTGGCCGCTATCGCGAGTCCCACAGCATCGGAGCAGCGCAGCGAGCTGCAGACGGCCCAAAAGCGCATGGCCTTGGCAAAGACGACCTACGAGCGGGAGAAGAAGCTTTGGGAGCAGAAGGTCTCGGCGGAGCAGGACTACCTGCAGGCCAAGCAGGCACTCAACGAAGCCGAAGTTGCTGTCGCCAACGCCAACCAGAAGTTGGGGGCATTGGGTCTGTCGTCCTCTTCCGCCTCGGGCCTGAACCGGCTTGAGCTGCGTGCGCCCTTTGATGGGATCGTCATCGAGAAGCATCTGAGCCTCGGCGAAGCCGTCAAGGAAGACGCCGCCGTGTTCACGATTTCTGATCTGAGCCAGGTGTGGGCGGAAATCAACGTTCCAGCCAAGGATCTCCCTCTCGTGCGGGTCGGTGAGAAAGTCACCATCAAGGCCACCGCGTTCGACGCTTCAGCGACGGGCACTGTGGCCTTCGTGGGCGCGCTCATCGGTGAGCAAACCCGAACCGCCAAGGCGCGGGTGGTGTTGGATAACCCCAAGGGAGCATGGCGGCCAGGCCTGTTCGTGAACGTCGAGGTCGTGGCTGATGAGGCAACTGTGCCCGTGACGATCGCTGCAGACGCAGTCCAGACGGTTGGGGACAAG
>NZ_JADHVT010000182.1 GCF_016783915.1 Acidovorax sp. | reverse complement strand
CATGTTCGACTAGCGCATACCGGGGTTTTTACTGAAACTCCCGCTCGCGCAGCCATTTGGTGGCAATCCATTTGTCCCCGGCGATCACCGGGGCGCCGCCGTGCAGGGTGCGGGTGGACGGGTGTGGCCGCTCGTAGCTGAAGAACACAGCATTGCCGCGCTGCGGCGCGACCTCCAGGTGCACGTCTGGGAAGGTGGTGCCGCCGCCTTTGTCGGGCGTGTTCAGGTACATCACCAGGGTGCCCACGCGCTGGCCGCCGCGCTGGATGATGCTGGGCGTGCCAGGCTCGGCGGGGTCGAAATAGTCATAGTGGGGCTTGTATTCGGCACCCGGGCGGTAGTGCAGCACCTGCAGGCCTTCGCCGTTTTCGATGGGCCACTGGAGCAGGCGTGCAATGCGCTCCTCGATGCGCTGGATCAACGGGCTTTGGCCGCGCTGGAAAAACATGCCGTCGCTGGTGCGGTCGGCGTTGATCTCCTCGCCCCCGGTCTTGGTGGCCACGGTGAGCGAACGTGCCATGCGGGGCTCTGCAGCGGCGATCAGTGCATCACATTCCTCGGACGACAGCAGATTGCCAAAAACCACGATGCGCGGCTGTGCCATGGCCAGCAGCACATTCACGGTGCGGTCTCCGCAGTCCACCTGCGCGGGGGATTCATCCAGCCGGGGCTCGGGCACTCGCACGGCCGAGGGCAGGCCCTGCTGCACGGCCAGATCGTTCAGGTGCTCCTGCAGCGTGATCTCCAGCGCATCCGCCGCCACGTCTTCGTCCCAGCCTGCGTCACGCATGGACTGCAGCACCACGGGCGCGGCGTAGCCCGCCTGAGCTTGCTCGATGATCCAGCGGCGCAACTCGGGGGTGATGGCCTGCCGCGCTGCGCTGGCGTGCTGGGTGGTGGTAGTGCTGTCCGGGTGCTGGTCAGAACGCGATGCCATGGCGGTCCTTCAACAAGAGCAGGGTGGTGGGCGGATTTATGCGGAGGCCGGGGTCTTGCGCCGGAAGACCAGGCGCTCGGGCTCGGAGGATGCCGGGGCAAAGGCATAGCCGTCCAGATCAAACCCTTCGAGCTGGTGGGGCGTGGCAAGGCGATGGGTGATGGCGTAGCGCGCCATCAGGCCGCGTGCGCGCTTGGCATAAAAGCTGATGATCTTGTAGCCGCCGCCCTTCCAGTCTTCGAACACGCATTCGATCACGCGGGCCTTGAGCGCCTTGCGGTCCACGGCTTTGAAGTATTCCTGCGACGCGAGATTGACGACCACGGGCGTGGTGTCGGATCGCAGGCGGACATTCAGGTGCTCGGCAATCTGGCGGCCCCAGAACTGGTACAGGTTGCTGCCCGCGTCGGTGGCCAGGCGCGTGCCCATCTCCAGGCGGTAGGGCTGCATGCGGTCCAGCGGCCGCAGCACGCCATACAGGCCACTGAGGATGGCGACATGGCTCTGGGCCCAGTCTAGGTCGTCAGCGCTCAGGCTGCGGGCTTGCAGCCCCTCGTACACGTCGCCATTGAAGGCCAGCACCGCCTGGCGCGAGTTGGTGGCCGTGAAGCGGGGGCGCCAGGCCTGGTAGCGTGCCACGTTCAGGGCCGCGAGCGCATCGCTCAGTTCCATCAGCGAGGCAATCTGCTGCGGCGACTGCTCGCGCAGCACCTCGATGAGCGCGGTGGACTGCGGCACAAACTGGGGTGTGGTGTGCGGCAGGCTCTCGGGCACGGGCGTGTCGTAGTCGAGCGATTTGGCGGGAGACAGCAGGAACAGCATGGGGGGCGAAGGGTTCGTGGACCTCGGAGGGTTAAGCGGGGCCTGGAAAGTGCGGGTTGCTGGCTGCACCCACGGCCTGAAATGGTACCTGCTGGACGACCGTCTTCTGTCGCTTGCGGGTATTGGTGCCCAGTACGGTGCTTGCTCAGTTGCCCAAAAAAAGAAGGCGGCCTGAGCCGCCTTCTTTGCGCAGGCTGCGGCCCTGGGGGCAGCAGCCACTGCAGCGTATCAGGCTGCTGGGGGCTGCTCAAACGGCAGCGTCATGGCAGACAGGTCGCGGCGGGTTTCCACCAGCACCAGCGGGCCTTCGTCCAGCACCACGGCCGGGGGCCGCTCGCGGGGCACGCGGATGGGCTTGGGCTCGGCAGCGATGGCGGCCTGCACGGCAGCGATCTTGTCGGCGTCCGAGTTCACCCACTGCAGACCCGATGCAGCAGCCACTTGCTGCAGTTCATCGATGGGCAGCGTGAACGCCTGAACGCGGGGCAGTCCCTTGGCTTGTGCAGCTGTCGCCACGGGAGCCTGGGCGGCTACCGCCGGTGCGGGTGCTGCGACAGGCGCCGGTGCAGCCACCGGGGCGGCTGCAGGGTTTGCAACGGGCGCTGCAACAGGTGCCGTGGTAACAGGCGCTGCGGCTGGCGCAGTGGCTGAAGCGGCTGGTGCTGCAACAGGGGCTGCGACAAGGCTTGCAGCCGGTGCCACGGGCTCGGCGGCGGGCGCGTTGCTGAAGTAGCTGCGGCGCGGCGCCTCGTCCTGTGCCGGTGCGGGCTCGGCCTGGGTGGGGTCAAAGTCCAGCATCGCTGGTGCAGCCGCTTCGGCGTTGCCGTTGTTGTCGCGCGGGCCACGCTCGCCACGTTCGCGGCGATCACGGCCATAGCGGTCGCGGGAGCGGCGCTCGCGGCGCTGCTCTTCGGTGGCGCCATTGCCGTTGGCTGCTGCGTCATTGCCACTCAGGTCCAGGTCCGGCAGCGATGCCAGTGGGGCGGTGTCGACAAAGTCGCCAGCGGCGGCTGGGGCGCCTGCCTCCTGGGCCTCGACCGCGCGGGGAGCGCGTTCACCGCGTTCGCCACGGTTGCCACCGCGATCACCGCGTTCGCGGCGTGGGCCGCGTTCGCCACGGGGTTGCTGCGCTGGTTGGCCTTCTGCGCCACCGGTGTTGCCCGCGTTGGGGCCATCCACCTGAGCGGTTGCGGCGGTGGCGTTGTCACCGTTCATGCCAGCGTTCTGGTTGCGCGGCTCGCTGTCGCGGCGGGCACGGCCACCTTCACGGCCTTCGCCACGTCCGTTGCGGCCACCTTCACGGCCTTCGCCACGGGCTTCGCCTTCGGGGCGGCGCTCTGCGTCGCGTGGCGGGCGGCTATCTGCATCGCGGGGCGCACGGCCTTCGGCCGAGCGTTCGCCACGGCGGCCACGGCCTTCGCCAGAGCTGCCTTCGCGGTTGCCATCACGTGGTGCGCCTTCGCGCTGACCGTCCCGGTTGCCATCGCGGCCACCACGGCGGCCACGGCTTTCACCGTTGCGGCCTTCGCGGCGGGGTTCGCCACGGCCGGTGGTTTCAGCAGCGGCAGGTGCGGCTGCGGGCGATGCCGTTGTGACCGGGGTGGGGGCTGCCGGTGCGCTGCCAAAGCCAAACAGGCTCTTGAGCCAGGCGAAGAAGCCTTGCTCTTGCGGTGCAGCAGGGGCGGGCGCCGGAGCGGCTACTGGTGCAGGTGCAGGGGTGGCAGCGGCTGCAGGGCGTTGGCCACCACGGGGTGGGCGTGCAGCGCCTTCGGGGCGGGGCTCGGCCACTGGGGCGGGTGCGTCAGGCAGTACGCCCTTGATCACCGGGGTCTGCTTGTTGGTGGGCTCTTGCGAGCGGCGCGTCACGGCCGTGGGGTCTTCCACTTCTTCGGCGAGCTTGTAGCTGGCTTCGATGTGGTCCAGACGCGGGTCGTCGTGCTTGAGGCGTTCCAGGCGGTAGTTGGGGGTTTCCAGCGTCTTGTTGGGAACCATCAGCACGGCCACGCGCTGCTTGAGCTCGATCTTGGCGATCTCGGTGCGCTTTTCGTTCAGCAGGAATGAGGCCACTTCCACCGGCACTTGGCAGTGCACGGCGGCCGTGTTGTCCTTCATCGACTCTTCCTGGATGATGCGCAGAATCTGCAGCGCCGAGGATTCGGTGTCGCGGATGTGGCCCGAGCCGCCGCAGCGGGGGCAGGGGATGGACGAGCCTTCGGAGAGGGCGGGCTTCAGGCGCTGGCGGCTCATTTCCATGAGGCCGAACTTGCTGATGGTGCCGAACTGCACGCGGGCGCGGTCCTGGCGCAGCGCGTCGCGCAGGCGGTTTTCCACTTCGCGGCGGTTCTTCGACTCTTCCATGTCGATGAAGTCGATGACGATCAGGCCGCCCAGGTCGCGCAGGCGCATCTGGCGGGCCACTTCGTCGGCGGCTTCCAGGTTGGTGCGGGTGGCGGTTTCCTCGATGTCGCCGCCCTTGATGGCGCGGGCCGAGTTCACGTCCACGCTGACCAGCGCTTCGGTGTGGTCGATCACGATGGCGCCGCCCGAGGGCAGTTGCACAGTGCGGGCGTAGGCCGATTCGATCTGGTGCTCGATCTGGAAGCGGCTGAACAGGGCGGCGTCGTCGCGGTAGCGCTTCACGCGGGCGGCATGCTCGGGCATGACGTGCGCCATGAACTGCTGTGCCTGTTCGTAGATGTCGTCGGTATCGATGAGGATGTCACCGATGTCGTTGTTGAAGTAGTCGCGGATCGCGCGGATCACCAGGCTCGATTCCTGATAGATCAGGAAGGCGCCCTTGCCACCCTTGGCGGCGCCGTCGATGGCGTTCCACAGCTTGAGCAGGTAATTCAGGTCCCACTGCAGCTCGGGCGCGGTGCGGCCAATGCCAGCGGTGCGCGCGATGATGGACATGCCGTTCGGGTATTCCAGCTGGTCCATCGCCTCCTTGAGCTCTGCGCGGTCTTCGCCCTCGATGCGGCGTGAAACGCCGCCGCCACGGGGGTTGTTGGGCATCAGCACCACATAGCGGCCGGCCAGCGAGACAAAGGTGGTCAGGGCCGCGCCCTTGTTGCCGCGTTCTTCTTTTTCGACCTGGACCAGCAGTTCCTGGCCTTCCTTGATCACTTCATTGATGCGCGCCTGGCTGGGCGAGACACCGGGGGTGAAGTAGCTGCGCGAGATTTCCTTGAACGGCAGGAACCCGTGGCGGTCTTCGCCGTAGTCCACAAAACAGGCTTCCAGCGAAGGTTCGACGCGGGTGACGACGGCTTTGTAGATGTTGCCCTTGCGCTGTTCGCGCCCTTCGATTTCGATTTCGTAGTCGAGGAGCTTTTGTCCGTCGACGATGGCCAGGCGCCGTTCTTCGGGCTGCGTGGCGTTGATGAGCATCCGCTTCATGATGCGATTCCTTCAGTGTTTCGCGGACAGCAGCGGTGCAGCCCACCTGACCCACAGGGAGGGCTGCGCGGGCTGCCGCCCACAGTTTCCAAACCAATACAACAAGCTCTACAGGAGCTGTGAATGCCTGGACTGACGCATCGAAACGAAGGGAATTGCCGGGAATGCCAATGATCTGCCGCGCTCTAGCGCAGCATCGTGAGGCAGGGGCGCGTGGATGGGGGCGAGTGGTAGGAGCGCAGTTTTGCTAGCAAAAGAGCAGCTGATTGCGCTTGCTGGCTGGGCGTTGGGGCTGAATTGGAGCGTGCAGCCGGGGGCATCAGCCACCGCCACAAGGTCACCATCCAGCTCATCAACAACCACATGCTCGCTTTGATCCGCTGACAGGCTGCGCCCGGGTAGGGAACATCTGCCAGCTTGGGGGATTCCGTATCAGTGTTTCAATCTGTCAGCCCGCCGCACGGCGTGCTGGCCACCACAGGCATCTGGCCTGCAATCTGCGCGCACGACGCCCGGTGGCATCGACCTGCCTGCGTGAGGGGCAAGGGCTGTGTGGACTAAACTCCAGACAAATCAACCACTTACATATCAACGCGCAGGTGAAACACATTATAGGGGCCAAACCGCCCACAGCCCCTGCGGGGCTTCCCGCAGCCCGCCTGGTGGAAGTGGATGCTGACTCCGCTGGCCAGCGGCTCGATAACTTTTTGATACGCCACTTGAAAGGCGTGCCAAAAACGCATGTCTACCGCATCATCCGCAGCGGTGAGGTCCGCATCAACAAAGGCCGCGTGAGTGCCGACACCCGCGTGGAAGCAGGGGATGTGGTGCGCCTGCCGCCCGTGCGCATCTCCGACAAGGTGGCCGAGAAGGCCGAGCGTCCGGCGCCTGCGCGCGAATTTCCCATCCTGCTCGAAGACGAGCACCTGATTGCCCTGGACAAGCCTGCGGGCGTGGCGGTGCACGGCGGCAGCGGCGTGAGTTTTGGCGTGATCGAGCAATTGCGCCAGGCGCGGCCGGCTTCCAAGTTCCTGGAACTGGTGCACCGCCTGGACCGCGAGACCTCGGGCATCCTGCTGGTGGCCAAGAAGCGGTCAGCGCTCACTCACCTGCAAGACCAGTTCCGTGAGCGCGAGACAGGCAAGACCTATCTGGCGCTGGTCACGGGCACCTGGCCTGCCAACAAAAAGGTCATCGACCTGCCACTGCACAAGTACCTGCAGGCCGACGGCGAGCGCCGCGTGCGTGTGACCACGGCCGATGACCCGGATGGCATGCGCTCCATCACGCTGGTCAAGGTGCGCAGCACCGTGCCCGCGCGCCCCGCTCAAGGCCTGCCGGCGATGTCCCTGCTGGAGGTGACCATCAAGACCGGCCGCACCCATCAGATCCGTGTGCACCTGGCAAGCCAGGGCCACGCCATCGTGGGTGATGACAAATACGGTGACTTTGACCTCAACAAGCGCCTGCAGAAGCTCTCGATGAAGCGCATGTTCCTGCATGCATGGCGGTTACAGTTCAACCACCCCGCCTCGGGCGAGCGCGTGCAACTGATTGCCGAGCTACCCCCTGAGCTGGCCGATTTTGTGTCCCCTGCCTGACGATCCTGCGCGAAGAACCCCCTCCATGTCTGCCAAAAACTTCCGTCCGCGCCGCTTCGACCTCATTGCCTTTGACTGGGATGGAACCCTGTTCGACTCCACCGCCATCATCGTGCGCTGCATCCAGGCAGCGGTGCGCGACGTGGGCGGCACGGTGCCTACCGACAAGGAGGCCGCCTATGTGATTGGCATGGGCCTGATGCAGGCGCTGGCCCATGCCGCCCCCGATGTGCCGCCCGAAAAGTACACCGAGCTGGGCAACCGCTACCGCTTTCACTACATCCAGCACCAGGACGACCTGAGCCTGTTCGATGGCGTGTTGCCGCTGCTGAACGATCTGCGTGAACGTGGGCACCTGCTGGCCGTGGCCACGGGCAAAAGCCGGCGTGGGCTGGACGAGGCGCTGCATTCGGTGGATTTGCGCGGCGTGTTCGACGGCTCCCGCACCGCCGACCAGACCGCTGGCAAGCCGCACCCCCTGATGCTGCAGGAGCTGATGGCCGAATTTGACGTGGCGCCTGAGCGCCTGCTGATGATTGGCGACACCACCCATGATCTGCAGATGGCGGTCAACGCGGGCTGTGCGAGCGTAGGGGTGAGCTACGGCGCACACGAGCCCGACGCCTTTCATGCCCTCCAGCCGCTGGCGGTTGTGCATTCGGTGCGCGAGCTGCACGACTGGCTGCTGCACAACGCTTGACGCGGGTATCGGAGCGGGACGAGCCCATGACCATACCCTCCACTGATCAGCCTATCGCGCTGTGCAACAGTGCCGACCTTGTCGATGGAGGCCTGGCCGTGCCGTTTGATGTGCAGTACGCAGGCCAGACGTGCAGAGCCTTTGCAATCCGCTACCGAGGCCTCCCGCACGCTTACCTCAACCGCTGCACCCATGTGGCAATGGAGATGGACTACCAGCCCAACCGCTTTTTTGATGACACAGGCCACTGGCTGTTGTGTGCCACCCACGGGGCGGCCTACTTGCCCCATACCGGCCAGTGTGCGGGCGGTCCCTGCCGCGGTGGGCTGGTCAAAATTGCCCTGTCGGAGAGCGATGGTGTGGTGCGCTGGCATACTGCCTACAACCTGCAGCCCGTAGAGTTCTAGAAAATCCAGATGAATTACCCTGATGTGCTGCCGCCCGGTGCGGGTCACCGCGACGCGCGGGCCGCAGCGGTGCAGCGCCCAGGACGCATGACATGACAGACCCCCAGCAGCC
>NZ_JADHVT010000007.1 GCF_016783915.1 Acidovorax sp. | reverse complement strand
CACAACGCGTCTACGTGGCAGGGCTGTCGGCCGGCGGCGCCATGGCCGCGCTGCTGGGCCGCGAATACCCCGACCTGTTTGCGGCCGTGGGCGTGCACTCCGGCCTGCAGGCGGGTGCAGCGCACAACGTGATGGGCGCACTGTCGGCGATGAAGAACGGGGCCAAACTGGGTGCCGCTGCGCACCACGTCGCTCACGCACCAGCCCTGCCGCCCCCGCCGATCATCGTGTTCCACGGCGACGCCGACACCACCGTACATGCGCACAACGGTGAACAGCTCATCGAGGCAACGCTGTCAGCACTGGCCACGGCCCCAGGTGACGGCCAGACGACGGTGGAGACCGTGCACCAGGGCCAGTCCCGTGGTGGCCAGAGCTACACCCGCAAGGTGTACACCGTGGCGGGTGGCGCCCCGTCGGCCAGCGCACTGACTGGCACGGTGGTGGCAGAACACTGGGTGCTGCACGGCGCAGGGCACGCGTGGGCCGGTGGGCATGCGGGCGGCAGCCACACCGACCCTGCCGGGGTCAATGCCACGGCGGAGATGCTGCGGTTTTTTGCAGCGCACCCCAAGCGCTGAGGCCCGGCCCGCCAGGATCAGCGCGGAGTGCGGCGCGCCTTGCGATAGCGCTGGGTGGCCTCGGCCACCATGGCGTCCTTGGGCAACAGCTGGGTGCCACCCACCCACAGCTCGGTGGCGGCGCCGCTGGCATCGCGCACGCGGCGCACCGGCTGGCCGGGGCTGGCGTAGGCCGAGGCTTTCTGGACCACGCCGGTGTCGCGCCCGGTGATGGCCAGCTCCGTGGTGGCGGCGTTGAAGGGCACGAACATGGCGGGCACCACCTGGCACACCACCTTGCCCATGGGCACCAGGTCGCTGGCGCCCCACAGGCTCCACCAGCGCCCCGCCCAGGCGGCTTCCTTTTTGCCCGGCGCACCATGCTGCTGGAACGCAAACAAGATGCTGGCAATGCCTTCCACCCACTCCGTGGACAGGCCGTCCTGCGCGTTGGTGAGCACCGTCACCGTCAAATCGAGCGCGGGGTAGCGCGCGGTGCGTGACAGGAACCCTTGCAGACTGCCGGTGTGGCCCATCCATTCACGCGGGCCCGGCGCGCTGAGCATGGTGCCCAGGCCGTAGTGGGACTCGAACAGGTTGCAGGGGTCGCGCCAGCGGCGCTGCGCCATCTCGCGGCGGCTCGCGGGCGACAGGATGCTGCGCTGGCTGTCGGGCGCCAGCTGCGAAAAGAAGCGGGCCACATCCGACGCGGTGGATACAAACCCGGCCGCCGGGGCCATGGCATCGCACCGGTTGTCGCCCGGCACGATGAGGCGCTGACCGAACGGAAACTCGCTGCTGTGGCCCACGGCCATAGGGGCGTCCCGCGCCAGGCGCGGCATGTCGGGCACGGTTTCCTGCAAGCCTGCGGCGTCGATCACATGGCGCACCATCCAGCTGGCGTACTCCGTGCCGGTGACCTGCTCCATCATCAGCCCCAGCAGGCCGTAGCCGTGGTTCGAGTACTTGAGCTGCACCCCCGTCTCCAGTGGTGGCTTGTGGCGCAGGTCCGCCAGCAGCTCGGCGCGGGAGAGATACGGCCGCCGGTCCAGGAACTGGCCGGCATCGGGCCCGTCACGCGTCACGCCCGCGCCGTGCGAGAGCAGCTCGCCAATGCGCGCCCGCGCCAGGTCCTTGTGCAGGCCATCGACATAGCGGCCAATGGGGTCGTCCAGCCCGACCTTTCCCTGCTCGCGCAGCAGCATGACGCCCGCTGCCGTAAAGCTCTTGGAGTGCGACGCGATGCGCAGGCGGTGCCGGGGCGTGAGGGGTTGGTGGGTGCGCATGTCGGCCACGCCCAGGGCCAGCTCGGCCACGGTCTCGCCGCCGCGTGCAATGGCCACGGAACACCCGGGCTGGCGGTAGCGCTCCAGTTGCAGGTCCAGCCACTGCGGCAGGTAGTCCAGGGCGGCATGGAGCCAGGCGGGTTGGGTGGTGTGGTTCTTCATGGGTTGCTCGGCTCCATGCATCCAGAAACGGGGTGGGGCAGTGTAGGCCACCCACTTGGATGGGCACGTGGACACACAGGCCCGCAGGGCGCACAGGATGGCGCGCAGGTGCGGCGGCACAATCCTTCCTTTTCGCACGCAAGCCCATGCCCCCCATCGCCGTCATCGACTTTGAAACCACCGGCGTCTCGCCCGGCCAGGGCGCGCGCGCGACCGAGGTGGCCATCGTGCTGCTGGAAGACGGCCAGGTGGTGGACCGATTCCAGAGTTTGATGAAGACCGGGGTGTGGATTCCGTCCTTCATCACCCAGCTCACCGGCATCACCAACGCGATGGTGAACGCCGCGCCCGACGCGACACAGGTGATGCAGGATGCCGCGCGTTTTGTGGGCGATGCGCCCATGGTGGCGCACAACGCATCGTTCGACAGCAAGTTCTGGCAGGCCGAGCTGGCCCTGGCCGGGCTGCCCGCGCCGCATCCGTTTGCGTGCACGGTGCTGCTGTCGCGGCGCCTGTATCCGCAGGCGCCCAGCCACAAGCTGGGCACGCTGGTGGACTACCACGGCCTGCCGCGCACAGGCCAGGCCCACCGGGCGCTGGCCGATGCCGAGATGGCCGCTGCGCTGCTGGCCCGCATGCAGCACGACCTGCGCACCCGCTGGCGGGTGGCCGAGCCCAGCTACGCACTGCTGCAAACGCTGCAGCGCTGCGCCAAACCGGCAGTGGGGGCGCTGCTGGCAAAACATGCTGAGTAGTGACAGAGCCTTGTCTCTTTTCCCTAGGAGGCAAGGGACTATCACTATCAAAAATATAGCTACTAGCGCATGATTCATAAGCGCTACGGGCACTTCTGGCTTCAACTTTTCAGAAAACAGGCGGCATACTCGCCAGTGGACAACAGGCAGCTGCGCTGCGACGACCCTTGATCCCCCTCGAATGAAAGGCTTGACCATGTGGCTTCTGGTACTGGGACTGGTGCTGTTTCTCGGCGTGCACTCGGTGCGCATCGTGGCCGATGGCTGGCGCACGCAGACGCGGGCGCGCATGGGGGAGATGCCATGGAAGGGGCTCTATTCGCTGGTCTCGGCCGTGGGCCTGGCGCTCATCGTCTGGGGCTACGGCCTGGCGCGGCAGCAGCCCGTGGTGCTGTGGGTGCCGCCCATTGGCATGCGGCACGCGGCGGCGCTGCTGACGCTGATCGCCTTTGTGCTGCTGGCTGCCACCTATGTGCCGCGCAATGCGATCAAGGCCCGGCTGCACCACCCTATGGTGCTGGGGGTGAAGGTGTGGGCGCTGGCACATCTGCTGTCCAACGGCAACCTGGCCGACGTGCTGCTGTTTGGCAGCTTCCTGCTGTGGGCGGTGCTGAGCTTTCGCGCCGCACGCCAGCGCGACCGGGCGCAGGGCACCGTGTACGCGGCAGGCAGCGCTGCAGGTACGGCGGCGGCGGTGGTGGTGGGTGCAGTGGCCTGGGCGGGCTTTGCGTTCTGGGGTCATGCGTGGCTGATCGGCGTGGCGCCGCTGGGGCGATGATCGAACGCTGGGAAGGCCAGCACCCCAAATGCCGGAGAATCCGCGCTTTGCGTTTTCTCCTTTCTCGCCGAGACCTCTATGACCGAAGCCACCACCCCCAACACCCCCGCCCTGCCGCCCCTGCCCGACCACCTGTCGGTCAACCCCCGCAGCCCGCACCATGTGGCCGCCGTGTTCGAGCACGACATCGGCATCCGCCTGAACGGCAAGGAGCGTTTTGATGTGGAGGAATACTGCATCAGCGAAGGCTGGGTGAAGGTGCCCGCAGGCAAAACGGTGGACCGCAAGGGCCAGCCGCTGCTCATCAAGATCAAAGGCACGGTAGAAGCTTTCTACAAGTGACAGCCGCACAGGCGGCCGCACCGCTCACCCCCGGCGCCTGGGTGATCCACTGCGACGGCAGCGCCTGGCCCAACCCGGGGCGCATGGGCCTGGGGGCCGTGCTGACCGGCCCCGACGGGACCGTGCAGCACCAGATCTCCGAAGCCACCACCTTCACCGGCTGCAACAACGAGGCAGAGCTGCGCGCGCTGATGCAGGCGCTGCAGTGGCTGGCGCAGCAAGGGCTGGCAGCATCGACGCCGGTGCAGGTGTTCAGCGACAACAGCGTGCTGGTGGAGCAGTTGGGCGGTCATCCAGCGGCACCTATTGCGCGACTGGCAACGCTGTTTGGCGAAGCACGCCAGACACTGCGGCTGTTCCCACAAGCCCAGGTCCAGTGGATTCCCCGCCACCGCAATGGCGCAGCCGATACGCTGGCCCGCGCCGCCCTTGGGCTGGCACCCAAGGCAGCCACGCCGCAAGGCCAGACCATCAAAAAGCGCCGCCGGCGCTGAGCCCCCCACCCGGCACACGCCATCAGGCCGGGTCAAGCCCTGCAGCCGCACGGTAGGCCTGGATGCGCGGCAGCACCGCCTGGCGACGGGCGATGCTTTGCGCAGGCCACAACCCCTCGCGTTCGTAATATTCCGCCACGGCGGGCATCCCCGGCGGCAACACCACCCAGGGCTGTTTGGAGGCCGTGAAGATATGGATGTCGGGCGGCAGGTGGTCGGGCGCATCCAGCGTGCCCACGCGCACAAACGCCATCACGGGCCCCGCGCCTGCGTAGTGGCTCCAGACCGCCACCTGGCAGCGCGGGCAACGCGCGATCTGCTGTCCCATGCCGCTTGCTGACGGGGTGTGCACCATCGCAGGGGTGCCTGCGAGCAGCTCCACGCGGTCGGCCTCGATCATCGCGTTCAGCGCAAAGGCCGCGCCGCTTTCGCGCTGGCACCAGCGGCAGTGGCAGCAGTGCACAAACAGTGGGGGCGCCAACAGGCGGTAGCGCACATGGCGGCAAGTGCAGCCGCCTTCCAGCGGGTATTCAGGGGCAGGGTGGGGCATGAGGGGGGTGTCCTTGCAGCGGGGTGAGGGGGAGCACAACACCGGCCTTCAGCTGCAGGCACGGGCCAGCAGCAGCGCCTTTTCCTGCGCGTTGCGGGTGAGGCTGGCTGCGCGCTCGAACTCGGCGCGCGCCTCGGCCCGCCGGCCCAGCTTGGCCAGCAGGTCGCCGCGCACGCTGGGCAGCCAGTGGTAGTGGCGCAGCAGCGGGTCGCCTGCCAGGGCATCGACCAGCGCCAGTGCGGCCTCCGGCCCCTCGGCCATGCCCACGGCCACGGCGCGGTTCAGCGCCACCACGGGGGAGGGCGCCACCTGCAGCAGCGCGTCGTACAGAGCCACGATGTGGGCCCAGTCGGTGTCTTCGGCGCGCCTGGCACGGGCATGGCAGGCGGCAATCGCACCCTGCAGTGCGTAGGGCCCCCAGGCGTGGCCTGCGCGGGCCAGCTGCTCAGCCTTGTCGAGCGCCACCACCCCCCGACGCACCAGCAGGTGGTCCCAGCGCGCGCGGTCCTGGTCCATCAGCAGCACGGGCTGTCCCTGCGCATCGGTGCGCGCGGGCAGGCGCGAGGCCTGGATTTCGAGCAGCGCCACCAGGCCTTGCACCTCGGGTTCGCCGGGCACCAGGCTGGCCAGCACCCGCACCAGACGCTGGGCCTCGCCGCACAGCGCAGGGCGCATCCAGTCGTCGCCCGCCGTGGCGGCATAACCTTCGTTGAAGATGAGGTAGATCACCTCCAGCACCGAGGCCAGGCGCGGCGCGCGCTCGGCCGCGCCGGGCACTTCATACGGCACATGCGCGGCCGTGAGGCTGCGCTTGGCACGCACGATGCGCTGGGCCACGGTGGGCTCGGGCACCAGGAAGGCGCGCGCGATCTCGGCCGTGGTGAGGCCGCCCAGCAGCCGCAGCGTGAGCGCCACCCGCGCCTCGGTGGGCAGCACGGGGTGGCAGGCGGTGAAGATCAGGCGCAGCAGGTCGTCGCCGATGTCGTCCTGTTCGGCGTGCATCAGGGTGTCCACCACATCGGGCGCGTACTGGGCTTCGAGCGCTTCGAGGTCGAGGCCCAGTGCCTCGTGCTCGCGCTGGTGCAGCGCCTGCTGGCGCAGGTGGTCGATGGCGCGGCGCTTGGCGGTGGTCATGAGCCATGCCCCCGGGTTGGCGGGCAGGCCCGTGGTGGGCCAGTGCTCCAGCGCGGCCACCAAAGCGTCCTGCGCCA
Source organism: Acidovorax sp. (assembly GCF_016783915.1). GTDB lineage: Bacteria > Pseudomonadota > Gammaproteobacteria > Burkholderiales > Burkholderiaceae_C > Acidovorax. Next base: position 66,613 of record NZ_JADHVT010000007.1, on the reverse strand, counting down.
GCTCTTCGGCCCGGCCCACATCGCGTGTCATGCGCGCCACGCTGGCGATGATGCGCGCGGCCTCGATACGCCACACCGAGTCGATGCTGCGGTGCAGGGCACCGCGGTCGGGCAGCGCAGAGGGATTCATTCACACCTTCTCAGAGCCCTTGGCCTGGCTGGCGTCCACCATGTACACAAACTCCCAGGTGTGGCCGTCGAGGTCATCAAAGCTGCGCGAGTACATGAAGCCCAGATCCTGCGCCGGGCGGGGTATGGTGGCGCCTGCTGCCACGGCCTTGTCCACCAGCGCGTCGACCTCTTCGCGACTGCTGCACGAGAAGCAAACCAGCACCTCCGACGTGGTGCGTGCGTCGGCAATCGTTTTGTCGGTGAAGGTTTGATAGAAGCTCTTGACCAGCAGCATCACGAAGAGGTTTTCGCCCATCACCAGGCAGGCACCCTGGTCGTTGGTGAACTCGGGGTTGAACTCGTAACCCAGCGCGCGGAAGAACGCCTGCGAGCGGGCCATGTTCTCAATGGGCAGGTTCACGAAGATGTGTTTGTGCATGAAGGTCTCCCGAAGGGTTGGAAGGTAAGGCGAAACAGGTGTGTTTGGCAAAGGGCTGCAGAGGGGCCGGTGGTTCAGGCGCCGGGCTTTTGTGCAACGGCCTGCAGGTTGGCCAGCCCGTCTTCAAAGTCTTGCCCCACCATGCGGTCCATGTTGAACACCAGGTGCGCAATCTTGGCCAGGTAGGGCACGGGGCCTTGCATGGACCAGGTGACGCGGGTGGCGCCCGCGCCTTCGGGCTGCAAAGTGAATTCCACCTCGTTGTGGGCTTCAAAGGGCTTCACAAAGTCGAGCTTCATGCCCACACGCCGGGGAGCGGTGGCGTCCACGATCTCCATGCTGCCCACACCCACCTTGTCGCCCCGCCAGGCATAGCGCGCGCCTGGGCCGGTGGTGGTGGCGCTGTATTCGCCCTGGATGCCAGGGTCCTTGCGCTCGTAGGGGTTCCAGGTGTTGAACTGGCGCAGGTCATGGATGAGCCCATACAGGCGCTCAGGCGGTGCGGGGATCACGCGGCTGCGCTCCACACGGAAGGTGTCGGGGCGGGTGGCGGCAAACGCCAGCAGCAGCGCCAGGGCCGCCAGCAGCACGAGGGCGATGGTCTTGACCATGGAGGATGCCTTTCGTGTCATGGCATCAGCCGCGCAGGGCTTCAAGGTCGCGGAACTGCTCGACACCATCCACACCGGCAAAGTCTTCCATCTCGAACAGCTGGCGCACCTCGATCTCGGCATCCAGGCCCTCGCCGCGCGGGTTGGGGAAGCGGCGTGTCCATTCCAGCGCCTCATCGCGGCTGCGCACCTGGATGAGTGTGTAGCCCGCGATCAGCTCCTTGGTCTCTGTGAACGGGCCGTCGGTGACGGTGCGGGTGCCGCTGGTGCCGTAGCCCACGCGCCAGCCCTTGGAGGAGGGCTGCAGGCCACTGGCGTCCAGCAGCACACCGGCCCGCGCGAGTTCTTCGTGGTAGCGGGCCATCGCTGTCATCAGGGCTGCGGTCGGCTTGCAGCCCTGTTCTGATTCGGCGGTGGCCTGGATGATGATCATGAATCGCATGGAAATGTCCTCCAGAGGTTGTGGATAGAAGGGGCTGGCCATGGCGCAATCCAGGGCCTTCTTCTGCACGACGAACGGGAAGACGCGATTTCGACAGCGAAGGGAGCGAGTTCGGATTTATTTTTTGGAAGCCCACTCGGGGGAGTGGAGCCAAGTGCTTCCGCAAGGGTGCATGGCGCTGCCCAGCCTAGCCCAGCGCACCCGGTTTCACACAAAGCAGGGCGCCACCTCGCGCACTTCCACCGTGGCCCAGGCGGCGGCCGGGCATTCGCGGGCGATGGCAATGGCCTCGTCGCGCGTGGCGCAGTCGATGAGAAAGAAGCCGCCCACCATTTCCTTGGTCTCGGCAAACGGTCCGTCGGTGAGGCGGGCCTGCCCCTCGCGCACCTGCAACCGCACAGCCTGCTCGGTCGAGGCCAGTGACTCGCTGGCGCGCAGCAGGCCGCGGGCCTGCAGGCTTTGGCCAAAACGCTGCATGCTGGCATAGGCCTCCTGGCCACCTTCCAGCCCGCGCTCGGCGCGCTGGCCGTGGGGTTCCATGATGAGCAGCATGTAGGGCATGGGATCTCCTTGGGTAACGCCGGGCCGTACGGGTACGCGCAAAGAGCACCATCGTATCAGCGGCTAGTACTATGAATTTGATAGCTTTCAGTGCTTGTCATATGGGCGCCAATGGCTGATTTAGCCAAAGTTTATTGCGCCCTGCAACATGGCTGTGCTATCTTTGGTTCCCTATGCAACGCAGCATGTTCCTATCCACCCTATCGCTAGGCCTAGTGCTTGGCCGGGGTCTGCCTGCGTTCGCCACCGTTGCCGTTTTGCGCAACACCTGATCTCCCCCTGACCCCGGCCCGCGAACCAGCCTTTGCACACGCAAAGGGCTGCAGGGGATGTCATTCGTATTGATTTCGTCTGACCCGTGCACCGTGCTTGTCTTGCACACCGCACACACCGTTCGTGGAGCCCCTCATGATTGCCAAGCCCGCTACCAAATACCAGCCCATTGCCGCCGTCGCATTGACTGACCGCCAATGGCCCACCCGCAGCATCACCCGCGCGCCCGTGTGGCTCTCCACCGACCTGCGCGACGGCAACCAGGCGCTGTTCGAGCCGATGAACGGCGAGCGCAAGATGAAGCTCTTCCATGAGCTGGTGCGCATCGGATTCAAGGAAATCGAAGTCGGCTTTCCGGCCGCGTCGCAAATCGATTTCGACTTTGTGCGCCGCCTCATCGACGAAAACCTCATCCCCGACGACGTGACCATCATGGTCATGACCCAGTCGCGCGAGGACCTTATCGCACGCACCGTGGAGGCCGTGAAAGGCGCACCCCGCGCCATCGTGCACCTGTACAACGCCACCGCGCCCGCGTGGCGGCGCATCGTGTTTGGCATGAACGTGACGCAGGTGATGCAGCTCATCGCGCACCATGTGGGCTACCTCAAGCAGCTCACCGATGCGCAGCCGGGCACAGAGTGGACCTTGCAGTACTCGCCAGAGACCTTCAGCGCCACCGAACTCAGCGTGTCCCTCAAGGCCTGCCAGACCGCGATTGCCGCGTGGAACGCCGGCCCCGGCCGCCCCGTCATCATCAACCTGCCCACCACGGTAGAGAACGCCACGCCCAACGTGTTTGCCGACCAGATCGAGTGGATGGATCGCCACCTCACACCGCGCGAGCACATCGTGCTGTCAGTGCACCCGCACAACGACCGGGGCACCGGCGTGGCGGCGGCAGAACTCGCAATGATGGCTGGGGCCGACCGCGTGGAAGGCTGCCTCTTTGGCAACGGCGAGCGCTGCGGCAATGTGGACATCGTGACCTTGGCGCTCAACATGTACACGCAGGGCGTGCAGCCGAACCTGGACTTCTCGGACATCACCTCGGTCGCGCGCATTGCCGAGGAATGTACCTCGCTGCCCGTGCATCCACGCCACCCGTATGCGGGCGACCTGGTGTTCACCGCGTTTTCGGGCTCGCACCAGGACGCGATCAAGAAGGGCTTTGCCGCGCAAGACCCGAACGCCTTGTGGGAAGTACCCTACCTGCCCATCGACCCGGCCGACCTCGGCCGTACCTACGACAGCGTGATCCGCGTGAACAGCCAGTCGGGCAAGGGTGGCATCGCCTTCTTGCTCGAACGTGAACATGGCGTGGTGATGCCGCGCCGCATGCAGGTGGAGTTCAGCGCCGTGGTGCAGCGCCAGACGGACGCGAGCGAAAGCGAGATGACAGGCGATGCGTTGTGGAGCCTGTTCCAGGCCACTTACCTGCAGGCCCCCGTACACGCCACAACACAGGCCGCCATCACCTGCCACAGCCACCGCATCGATGAAGACGGCCAGGGCATCGAGCTGGACGTGACCATCGACGGCACGCGCCAGACCCTGCGCGGCCAGGGCAACGGGCCGATTGCCGCCACGGTGGATGCACTGGGCGTGCCACTGCGGGTGGACCACTACGAGGAACGCGCCACCGGAACGGGCGCCAACGCGCAGGCGATGGCCATTGTGGAAGCTGCCATGGACGGCGTGGCAGGCTCCACTTTTGGAGCAGGCGCCAGCCACAACATCGTGACCGCCTCGGTGCAAGCCATCGTGAGCGTGGCCAATCGGCTGATGGCGCGGCGCGCCGCCACGGACGCCATCGCAACTGCAGTGGCGTGACAGGCACACGGGAACCTCTGTGCGAACGGAGCGACAAGGATCCTTGGGGTGTTGTAAAAAGATAGCTGCTGGCGCTGGATGGACAAGCGCTGGCGGCATTGTTGGCCAATATCCCCAGACCGCCGGTGGGGTAGGTACAGGTCCCGCGCTCCATCCATTACCCTCGCGTGCATGCGCGCTCTTCTTCGTCCGGGCCTTGCCGCCGCTTGTACTGCCGCCCTGCTGGTGCTCGCCGGCTGCGGCACCTCACGGCCGCCACCTTCTTCACCCAATGCATCGGGCCCCATCCGCACCACGCCGCCGCTGACGGCGGAGCAGGCGCATGACATCGCCATCCACGCGCTGGGCCTGGTGGGTACGCCGTACCGCTACGGCGGCAACACCCCCGACTCGGGTTTTGATTGCAGCGGCCTCATCGGTTATGTGTACCGCAACCAGGTGGGTACGCCGCCACCGCGCACGGTGGCGCAACTCAACACCTGGGGCTTCCCCATCGACGGCAGCGAACTGCGCGCAGGCGATCTGGTGGTGTTTGGCACAGGCCGGCAACCCAGCCATGCCGGCATCTACGTGGGCGAAGGACGCTTTGTGCACGCGCCTTCCACGGGTGGCACGGTGCGCGTGGACCACCTGCAGTCGCGCCACTGGGCGCGGCAGAACGCGGCGTTTCGCAGGCCGTAGATAGTTTCCCCCCCGCAGCCAGTGCTGACGGCCATGCCCTGGTTCGGTCGCCACAAGGGGCTGCAATCCAGCTCCGCGACAATCGGAGCCACCATGACCCACGCACACCGCTCCGCCACCCCCATCTCCACCCACGACACCACGCGCATTGATGACACGCGCATCAAGGCCGTGCGACCGCTCATCACACCGGCGCTGCTGCAGGAATGGCTGCCCGCACCCGAGGCTGCGCAGGCCTTGGTTGAATCCAGTCGTGCCGCCATCTCGCGCGTGCTGCATGGGCAGGACGACCGGCTGGTGGTGGTGGTGGGGCCCTGCTCCATCCACGACCATGCCCAAGCCATGGAATACGCCCAGGCCCTGAAGGCACAGGCCGATGCGCTGAAGGACGACCTGCTGATCGTGATGCGCGTGTACTTTGAGAAGCCCCGCACCACCGTCGGCTGGAAAGGCTATATCAACGACCCGCACCTGGACGGCAGCTTCGCCATCAACGAAGGGCTGGAGCTGGCGCGCAAGCTGCTGCTGGACGTGCTGGCCACCGGTCTGCCCGTGGGCACCGAGTTTCTGGACCTGCTCTCGCCACAGTTCATCAGCGACCTGGTGAGCTGGGGCGCCATCGGCGCGCGCACGACCGAGAGCCAGAGCCACCGCCAGCTGGCCAGCGGCCTGAGTTGCCCGGTGGGTTTCAAGAACGGCACCGACGGTGGCATCAAGGTGGCGAGCGACGCGATCCAGGCGGCACAGGCGTCGCACGCCTTCATGGGCATGACCAAGATGGGCCAGGCGGCCATTTTTGAGACCCGTGGCAACCAGGACTGCCACGTGATCCTGCGGGGCGGCAAGCAGCCCAACTACCAAAAGACCGACGTGGACGCCGCCTGTGCGCTGCTGCAGGCCGCAGGCCTACGCGAACAGGTGATGATCGACGTGAGCCACGCCAACAGCAGCAAGCAGCACCAGCGCCAGATCACAGTGGCGGCAGAAGTGGCGCAACAGATTGCCGCAGGCGACGCACGCATCACCGGCCTGATGATCGAGAGCCACCTGCAGGAAGGCCGACAGGACATCGTGCCCGGCCAGCCGTTGACGCATGGCGTGTCAGTGACGGATGCCTGCATCAGCCTGGCGCAAACCGTGCCGGTGCTTGAAGGACTGGCGGCGGCGGTGCGGGCACGGCGCCAGAAAGCCTGACGGGCGCTGCGAAGCGATCAGCCCCGGGGTGGGCGTGTAGCCCCCAGGTCGACATTGCGCGCGGTCGCCAGCAGCGTGGCGCACAACCGCTCCTGCCCGGCGGCATCCACCGCCCACACGTCGGCGGCACAGACGGTGAGCAGGCGCCCCGCATCCACCACGCGACCCCGCGCCCGCAGGCATGCGCCCTGGGCAGGGGCCACAATTTTCAAGGTGGTGTCCACGGTGGCATTGGTCCAGCCGGGTGGCAACACGCTGCCTGCTGCCGCCACCGCCGCAAAGTCGGCCACCGCAAACACCGCCGTGGCCTGCAATTGGCCGGGGCGAAAGCTGAAGGCCTCGCTCACCGGGATCTCTACCTCCACCCGGCCGGGCTCGGCATGGACGAAGCGCAGCCCCAGCGTGCGGGCCATCGGCATGGCCAACACGACGGCCTTCAGGGTTTCCACGCTGCTATGGGGTGCGTTGGACAAAGCATAGCGGGACGCGGGTGTGAGTGGGGCTGTCATGGCGGTGGTCTCCAGGGGATGGGGGTGTTTGGGTGCTGCGAGTGGTCTAGGGCTTGCGGGCTGACGGGGCACGCACACGCGGCCAGGGCTTGGTAGATGCAGTGGCTGCGCCCAAGGGTGTCTGCCGACCCTGGGTTTTTGATCGCTGCTTCGTGAGCAACTGGCCGCGCAACCAGGCCTGGTGCGCCTGCACGGTGGTTTTTTGGGACTGCAGCGCGGTCATTTGCTGGTCGATCGCGTCCACACGCTCCTGCAAGGCCTGCACCATGTCGTCAATGCCCAGCGTGCCCGCGCGGTATTCGTCCAGGCGAAGTGCAATTTGCGGCAGGCTGAAGCCCAGCTGGCGCGACATGGCGATGAACACCACTTCGCGCCGCATGGGGGCCGGGTAGTCGCGGTAGCCATTGGCCCGGCGCTCGGGGTGGATCAGCCCCAGCCGCTCGTAGTGGCGCAACGCGTGGACGGATACCGCAGCCTGCTGTGCGAGTTCGGAAATCTGCATGGGGCCACATTAGCAAGCCTCGCGCTGCGCGAAGGTTGCCTGGGTGACTGCCCCAAGCAATAACACTGTGTTTTTTGGGAGAAACCCCCATGGGCACACGTCGCAAGCAGGGGCTGTGCGGTGTAGCATTGACACTCTTTGACACAGTGGCCATGGCCCTGTGAACCCACGTGTGCGGTGTGGCCGCATTGCACGCATCCACCTACTGCCCGATTGCCTTGCCGACGTTGCTCCGCCCCGCTGCCTATGCCATGGTCGCCCTGACCAGGCTGGGTGTGTGCGCACGCAGCAGCGTCACGGTGGACTGACCATGCCACCAGCGCAAGCCACCGCAGAAGCCGCACGGCTCCAGGCACTGCAGTCTTACGCGATCCTCGACACACCGGCAGAAGACAGCTTTGACCAGCTGGTCACGCTGGCGGCGCGCGTGTGCCAGTGCCCCATGGCGGTGGTCAACTTCGTGGACAGCGACCGGCAGTGGTTCAAGGCCGCAGTGGGCGTGCCGTTCAGGGAGACCGAGCGCGCGATTGCTTTCTGCGCGCATGCACTCAGTGGCAGCCGTGAGCCTATGGTGGTCAACGACACCCACAAGCACCCGGTTTTTGCCCACAACCCGCTGGTCACGCAGGACCCCCATGTGCGCTTTTACGCCTGCGTGCCGTTGATTACACCCGAAGGGCAGGCGCTGGGCACTCTGGCGGTACTGGACTCCATCCCCCGGCACATCGAGGCCGAGCAGCTGCAGGGCCTGCGCATACTGGCTGAGCAGGCCATGGTGCAACTGGAGCTGCGCCGCCAAAAGCAGGTGCTGGCCGACCTGGTGCAGCAGCGCGACAGGATGCATGCCGAGCTGGTGGCCCAGAGCGAGACCCTGCGCGTGGCCGGGCAGATGGCCCGCATTGGCGGGTGGATCGTAGAGCTGCCCAGCCTGCAGCTGAACTGGTCGCAGGAGATCGCCGCCGCCTTCGGCATCGCGGGGCGCGTGGGTTCGGTGGAACATATCCTGGAGCTGTACCTGCCGCCCCACAGGCAGGCCATGCTGGCGGCATTTGAGAGCTGTATCCGATACGGCACGCCGTTTGACCTGGAAGCCGAACTCGTCACACCCGCTGCGCAGCATTTCTGGGTCCGCACGACGGGGCAGGCAGTACGTGATGGCGAAGGCCATATCGTGCGTGTGCAGGGCGCATTCCAGGACATCTCGGCCCAGCACCAGGCCCGGCAGGCCCGCCGCGAAAGCGAAGAGCGCTTTCACCTGGTCTCGCGCGCCACGGCAGACGCGGTATGGGACTGGAACCTGCACACCGATGCGATGTGGTGGAACGAGGGCATACAGACCCTGTTCGGTGTCCCCCTGGACGAGTTGCCGCCCGACAGCACCTCGTGGACCTTGCGGCTGCACCCTGATGAGAGTGAAAAAGTGCTTGAAGGCATCCATGCTGCCATCAACGGCACTGCCAACCATTGGTCAGACGAATACCGGTTTCGCCGCCATGACGGCAGCTACGCCTGGGTGCTGGACCGTGGTTTCCTGATCCGAGACCTGCGGGGCAAGGCCGTGCGCATGGTGGGTGGCATGACCGACATCAGCGCCCAGAAGCTGGCCGACCTGGACGCCCAGCGCGACGCACAGAACCATGCCGAGCTGCTGCAGGTGCAGCAACGTATCTCGTCGCTGGACATGCCGCTGCCCGAGGTGCTGCAGCTGGTGGCCAGCACCGTACTGCGCCAGACCGAAGCGCGCGGCGCCATGGTGGAGCTGCTGCAAGGCCGCCAGCTGGTGGCGCAGGCGTCGGCCGGTGACCATGTGCGCCCGGTGGGAAACCTTCTGGCGGTGGATGAGAGCCTGCTGTGGCCTGCGCTCAGCAAGGGCCAGACCGTGGTGTGCAACGACACCGAGGCCGAGGGCTGGGACATGGCTTCGATGCCCCACCGCCACGGCGTGCGGTCGGTCATGGCGGTGCCGCTGCGCAGCGGCGACGCCATCGTCGGGTCGCTCAAGGTCACGTCTGACAAGGTCAATGCGTTTTCACGCCGCGATGTGGCGCACCTGGAAATCCTGACCGAGTCGCTGGGTGCCATGGTGCAGTTGCGGCATGTGGCCGGGCAGCTGCATGCGTCCGAGCAGCAATACCGCATGCTGTTTGACGAGCACCCGCATCCCATGTGGGTGTATGACCGTGAAACCCTGCAGCTGCAGGCCGTCAACCGGTCAATGGAGCGCCACTACGGCTACACCGAAGCCGAGCTGCTGAACATGTCGATGCTCGACCTGTGGCCCGCTGAGCGTCGCCCCAACGTCGAGGCCAACATCCGCGCCGTTCCGATGGAGCAGCGCAACACTCCTGTCATCAGCCGCCACATCAAGAAGGACGGCAGCTTCATGGATGTGGAGATCACGGCGGGCAGCATCAGCTTCAACGGACGCCCGGCCCGCCAGGTACTGGCCACCGACGTGACCGAACGCCTGCGCACAGAGCGCGAGCTGGCACGCATGGGCCGAGCCCAGCGCCTGCTGAGTGCCTGCAATGAGACCCTGGTACGCGCCACATCCGAGACGGCGTTGCTGCAATCCATCTGCCAGATTGCGGTGGAGATCGGCGGCTACCGCATGGGCTGGGTGGGGTTTGCGCTAGACGATGAGCGCAAGTCCATCCGCCCGGTGGCCCATGCGGGCTACAACCAGAACTACCTGGAGAACCTGCAACTGAGCTGGTCCGCCGACGACCCCTATGGCCGTGGCCCGGCGGGCATTGCGGTGCGAACAGGCCAGCCGGTGATCGTGCAGGACATCCGCACCGAAGGCGACTTTGCGGACTGGACCGAGCGCATGCTCGAACACGGCTTTCACGGTGTGATCTGCCTGCCGCTGCGTGAACATGCGCGCGACCATGCACAAGAACGCAGCTTTGGCCTGCTCTACCTGTACGCGCCCGACGTGCTGCAGATCAGCCCGGAAGAAGCGGCACTGCTGGAGGAGCTGTCCAACGACCTGGCCATCGGCATCACCAGCCTGCGCGCACACAAGGCGCAGCAGCGGTTGCAGGCCTCCGTGCTCAAGGTGGCGGCTGCGGTGTCAGCCAGCACTGGCACCGAGTTTTTTGTGCAGCTGGTGCGCAACATGGCCGACGCACTCGACGCCCAGGGTGGCTGTGTGGTGCAGTTGCTCCCCCAGCCGCTGGGCGAAGTTCCCAGGGTGATGACACTGGCTGCCGTGCTTGATGGCCAGATGCTGCCCAACGACGAATACAGCCTGGCCGGCACGCCCAGCCTGTTGCTGATGTCCCAGCGCACCCATGTGGTGACTGACAAGGTGCAGCAGCTCTACCCCGAAGCCCCCGTGCTGCGCCAGGTGGGCGCCCAGGCCTATGTGGGCCAGCAGCTGTGCAACGCCGACGGCGAGGTGGTGGGCATTGTGTTCGTGCTGTTCCGGCAGGCCATTACGGATACGGATTTCATCACCTCCACGCTGCAAATTTTTGCCTCGCGGGCATCGGCCGAGATCGAGCGGCAGCAGGCCGACACCCGCATTCGCCACCAGGCATCGCTGCTGGACAAGGCGCAGGACGCCATCCTGGTGCGTGACCTGGAACACCGCATCATCTTCTGGAACAAGAGTGCGGAGCGCTTGTACGGCTGGTCGCAATTGCAGGCCCTGGGCCAGTCGATTGAAACGCTGCTCTATGAAGATCCTGCACATTTCCGGCATGCCACGCAGACGGTGCTGGAGCAGGGCGAGTGGACCGGCGAGATCGTGCAGCGCCACCGCGACGGCAGCACCATCGAGGTGGAAGGCCGCTGGACGCTGGTGCGTGGCGATGACGGCCAGCCACAGTCCATCCTGGCCATCAACACCGATATCCGCCAGCGCAAGGCCAGCGAGCGCGAGATCCAGCGCCTGGCGTTCTACGATGCGCTCACCGGCCTGCCCAACCGCATGCTGCTCATGGACCGCATGCACCAGGCACTGGCCACAGCGCAGCGGCGCCAGCAGGGCGGGGCACTGCTGTTCATCGACCTCGACAACTTCAAGACCCTGAACGACACCCTGGGCCACGACCAGGGTGACCTGCTGCTGCAACAGGTGGCGCATCGCCTGAACACCTGCGTGCGCAGCGTGGACACGGTGGCCCGCCTGGGCGGCGATGAGTTTGTGGTCATGCTCGAAGAACTCAGCCCCAAACCGCATGAACTGGCGTTGCACGCCCGGGGCGTGGGCGAAAAAATCCTGGCCATGCTGGCCGTACCCTATGCGCTGCAGGGCTACCAATACCGCAGCACGCCCAGCATTGGCATTGCGCCGTTCACCGGGGAGCACACCACGGTGGGCGAGTTGCTCAAGCAGGCCGACCTGGCCATGTACCAGGCCAAGACGGCCGGCCGCAATACATTGCGCTTTTTTGACCCCGATATGCAGGCCGTGGTCACGGCGCGCGCCGGGCTGGAGACCGACCTGCGCTCTGCGCTGGCGCAGGACGAGTTCCTGTTGCACTTTCAGCCGCAGATCCACCAGTCGGGCCGCTGCGTAGGGGTGGAGGCGCTGGTGCGCTGGGCCCACCCGCAGCGCGGCATGGTGTCGCCCGCGCAGTTCATCCCGCTGGCCGAAGAAACCGGCCTCATCCTGCCGCTGGGCCGCTGGGTGCTGCACACCGCGTGCAAGCTGCTGGCCAGCTGGCAGAGCGACCCAGCCCTGTCGCACCTGACCATGGCCGTCAACGTGAGTTCGCGCCAGTTCCGCCACGCCAGTTTTGTGGATGACGTGGCACGTGTGCTCGCCATCACCGGTGCGCCGTCGGCCCAGCTCAAGCTGGAGCTGACAGAAAGCCTGCTGGTGGAAGACATGGAGACCACCATCGCCACCATGACTGCGCTGCGGTCCTACGGGGTGGGCTTCTCGCTGGACGACTTTGGCACCGGGTACTCCAGCCTGAGCTACCTGAAGCGCATGCCGCTCGACCAGCTCAAGATCGACCAGAGCTTTGTACGCGACCTGCTGACCGACCCCAACGACGCCGCGATTGTGGACACCATCATCGGGCTGTCGCGCAGCCTGGGGCTGGAAGTGATCGCAGAAGGCGTGGAAACCCCTGAGCAATGCGCGCTGCTGGCACGCGCGGGCTGCCAGCTCTACCAGGGCTACCTCTTCAGCCGAGCGCTGTCTGTGGACGTTCTGGACGCCTTCCTGCGCACCTCTCAGGGATAAGCGACCTCCAGGGGCCTGTCTGGGCCTGCTTTTCACCACACCACAGGCCCCGGCCTGTTTTTTTTCGTCCGCGGCCCTTCCCGACCTTTTCAGGCCCTTCCGTTCATTCGAGTGATGGGACAGGTACCTCTGGCGCACCGGCTTCGCTTCGGTCCACTCCCGACCGGTATCCCCTGCATGGTTGTCCTCTGTCTTCTTCTTATTTCTTTTATAAATACATAGTCGTAGTAGTAGAGGGCGGTCTTGCGTGTGGACAACTGCATTTTTGTCTGCACTGGCGCGCACTTAGCCTGCCAGCAACCCTGTGCACCAAGCCCTGCTCCCGTTGTCGTCCGAGCGGGGACAAAAGGTGCTGATCGCACTTTTCTGTGGATAAGCCCCCGGTTGTGCCAGAACTATCCCCAGTTTTACGCACCGGGCGCATAGGTGGCAAAAATCTGGATCAAAACGGCTGGTAGCGCTACTAATACATGCCTTGTTTGCTCATAAATTAATAGCAATAAGGGTTTGTGATGCAACGATTCCTGTACCGCCGCAGGGTGGGGAAGCTGGCGGGGTCGTTCCAACCGGTACGAATGACGGTCAATGCAGCGCTGTGCACCTTGGTGTGGCGCATCCCCCGCACCAGGTAGGAACGCCGTTGTCACCGGCCAATAACTTCCTGTAGATACCCCAGAGGGCATGAGTGATCGGCAGAGCCGTTGGAGCTGTTGTTACCACTGCCTGGTGGTGATGTTCTTAATGGCAGGCCCCCCATGGGCAGAACGGCATGTCACAGCCGTGTGATCGGTACCCCGGAGTTGGGGTTCTGGTTATTCTTTAATAGCTTTATATATAAATAGCAGTAGTAGTAGAGAACGCCTGTTTGTGTGGACAAGCGCTTTTTCTTCAATGCTGGCGCGCACTTGCGTCGCGGCAAAGTATGTGGGGCGGCTTGCACAAAGTGCGGGGCTCACCGACAACAACTTTCGGGCGGGGGCTTTTTGTGTGGATAACTGCCTGGTTGTGCCAGAACTGTGCCCAGAGTTATCCACAGTCGTGTCGGGTTGTGCGGTCCGTTGCTCCCTATCGGGCTGGCCGCACAACAAAAAAACCCGGCGTTCTGTGAAGAACGCCGGGTTGGCGGTGTAGGGGTACCGGCTGGGCCTTGGCCGCCCACGATCGTCAGGCGTCGGCCTGTCCTGGGGCCTTACTTGGCCGGAGCGGGTGCTGGGCGGCCTTCGCCCCCGCGCATGCCGCCGTGGTGGTCTCCGTGCCCGTGGCGGCCTTCGCCACCCCGCATGCCACCCATGGGGTGACCCCGGTGGGCCTTGGCGTCAAAGGTCTTTTGCTGCTCGGGGGTCAGCGTGGCATAGAAGGTCTTGGTGGCTTCGCCACGGCGGTCGGCTTCGGCAGCGTGCTGGGCGCGCAGTGCCCGCATGCGGTCGATGCGTTCAGGGGTGGTCAACTTGTCCATGTCCTGGCGGTCCAGGCGGGCCGGGCGTTCGCCGGGTTGCATGGCGGTGGTGAAGGAGGTCCAGGCGGGTTCCTGGGCGGGGGTCAGTTTGAGCTGGGCCTTGAGGTCTGCCAACCGCTTGGCGTGATGCTGTGCCATGTCGCCATGGTGGCGTTCATGGCGGCCCTCGGCGGCCTTGGCCGGGGCTGCGGGTGATGCAGGAGGCGTGGCAGGAGGCTGCTGTGCCAGCACGGGCAACGCCATGGCGGCGAGCAGGGCGGTGGCGGCAATGCGGTGAGAGATGTGGTGGGAGAAACGGGATGCCATGGTGGAAGTCCTTTCACTGTGGTGAGCTCGCTGCAACGACCGTTTCAGCGATTGGGGTCCAGTGTCTGCCGCTCACGTATCGCCACCGTGCGCGTTGGGTGAGGCTGTGTAAAGTTGTGGCGAACGCTTGCAAAGCAGCTTCAGGCAATTATTTGGGCGAATCACTGCCTATGCGCTAGTCACTTATGCCTTGTTTGCTATTGAAAGCATAGCGTTCATAGTCCCCTGAAGGTCCCTCAAAGGCTGTCAGCGCCCCACCGGCCCGGCGCCTGCGTGGCGACCGCCGACAATGGCGGGTTCCGTGTCTGTGTCGTTGTTCGCAGCGACCCCAACCAAAGGTTTTCCGTGTTCAAGAACATGATCGTGTACCGCATTGCCCCGCAATGGCAGGTCGAGTTGACGCAAGTGGAAGAGGCCCTGGCCAAGGCCCCGTTCCAGGAATGTGGCGCCACGCAGGAGAAGTCGCTGGGCTGGGTGCCGCCCCGGGGCGAACTGCATGGCCCCTTGGTCGAGTCTGTGGGCGGGCAGTGGATCCTGCGCTTCATGGTCGAGACCAAGGTGCTGCCCGGCAGCGTGCTGGCCCGCAAGGTGAAGGAAAAGGCCGAACGCATCGAAAAGGAAACTGGCCGCAAACCCGGCAAGAAGGAAAGCAAGGAGCTGAAAGACGAGGCCAAGCTGGACCTGCTGCCCATGGCCTTCACCAAGCAGGGGTCCATGTGGATCTGGATCGACACCGCTTCGCGTCTGCTGGTGCTGGACACCGGTAGCCAGGGCCGCGCCGATGAAGTGGTGACCTTGCTGGTCGAATCGCTGCCTGGCCTGTCGGTATCGCTGCTCGACACCCAGACCAGCCCGCAAGCCGCCATGGCCCACTGGCTCAAGGAACAGGAGCCCCCCGTAGGCTTCACGGTGGACCGAGAGTGCGAACTGAAAAGCGCCAACGAAGAAAAAGCCGTGGTGCGCTACGCCCGCCACCCACTGGACATCGAGGAGGTGCAGGCCCACATCGACGCTGGCAAGCTGCCCACCAAACTCGCCCTCACCTGGGACGACCGTGTGAGCTTCATGCTCACCGAAGGCCTGCAGATCAAGAAAGTGTCGTTTCTGGACACGGTGTTTGAAGGCACCAAGGCGGACGACGGCGGGTTTGACACTGACGTGGCGATTGCCACGGGCGAGCTGGTCAAGCTGATTCCGGACCTGATCGAGGCGCTGGGGGGGGAGTCGGAGAGTGGGGTGGCCAGCGCGGCAAAGGCGGTGGCTATGACAAGCTCAGCTCCTGCCGCGCGACCTTCAGCGCCTTCCCCATCCACACCCGCACACAAAACCGTTGGCGGTGGTGTGGTGACCGGGCCCAAAGAGGTACCGGTGGATACGGACCCGGAGTCGGCGCCGTTCTGAGCAGGGCAAGGAGAGCCCTGGAACCTTGCGCTTTGAGCCTTGTCAGCAAGGGGCCTGTGTGAGCCCATTGCGCGGGGTGCACTGATCAAGTCGGTGGATTGTGCAAATCATCGCGCCCTAAAAAACGCTACTTCGCTTGCACGGGGGCTGATTTTTTAGGCACTACGTTCATGATTTCGCGGAGGAACAGTTTTCTCCAGGCTTCCTTTGTCTTGTCTTCGACCAACTGCGGCATGAACCCAAAGGCCAGGGTGCGCTCGCCCCGCACCATGATGCCCGTATCGCGATGCAGGATGTCTGTCGCCAGCAGCTTGTAACCCTGGCGGGGGGTTATGGAAGCGTAGCTGGTGTAGAGGCGAGACGACGGTTTGAGGCGGTAGATTTCATTTTCGATCAAAAATACGCCGCCTTTGTTTTTCCATTTTATCTTGGAAATACCAAAAACCTCGTTCATCCAGTCGGCAGTTGCTGCCCCATTTTCATCAAACTCTCCAAGGCGCATGTCCTGAATAAGCGCACCCCCTTCTTTCCAATAGGTGGTCAGTTTGGATTTGATGCTTTGCGGTAGCGCTGCTTGGTGCGGAACCAGGATGGCATCAAAACTTTGAATGATGGGGTCTTCCTGAAGCAGATTTTTTTCACCAATAACATGAACATCCAGTTCTGGCTGGCTACTAAGGATTTTGTACGCCGCAAACAGCGCGTCCCGATGGATGTTCCGGCCTGCACTTCGGTCTCCATGCCAGACATAGAAATTTGTGGAGGAGCCCAGAATACCAATCCTGATCTTTTGTTTCTGAGGCGCTGACTTGTCATTTGGCGACTTGATCGAAATGGTACTGAGCTTTTCCGTATCGATAGTTGCTGACTGACCTGCAGTTGCCTGGCGCTGAAAGCCTCCCACTTCGAAGCCAATGACGTTAGCCTGAGAAAGCGCTTGAGTGATAGTGTGGTTGATGTAAGGAATCAGCTCATGAGTTTTCTTTTGCCTTTCCCATACTTCGGCATAGGCTCCTACCATGATTTGCTTATATCCTAATGAAGCCAGGTAGTTGGCGAGCGTAGGAAGAACATCCGTGTCTGGAATAAGTTTATATCCATCATAGAAATTGAAATCTATAACGGCAATATCGATGCAGTCTGCCAATTTTTCCACAACACCAGTTGCATAGATGGCGTCATGCGAGGTGAAGGTCTCCGCGAAGTAACCTATTGCTAAGGATCCACTTTTTTGGATTACTTTGGCATATAGACATGTGGCATTACGGAGTCGGTTTTCTCGGTATTCCTTGTGCGCGTGGAGAAGCGGTTCTATCTTTTGGGGGCCAAGTTGAATGTTGTTGTTGTAGTCGATCCTAGGTTGGGATGTGCCATACTTTTTTAAAAAATCCCGCTGAGTAGATTCCTTGTAGTCACGCCATTGGTAGCCAGTTTGTCCATATTTGATCTCATGCTCCTCCTGTAGGCCTATTGCAAAGCCAAGTATTTTTCTAGGGTAGCGATTGGAGAAATGGAGAACTGTTTTTTCAACGAATTCCGTTGATTTATTTTTAATCAATTCGTCGGTGAAATCTAATTGCCATTGATAGTCTCCAGAAAAATTTTTCATTACTAAGTCTGGATGATTCTTATAGATCCATGCGGGTACCGTGGATGTATCCGGTATTTTTTTTCCATTTTCATCGAGATATGATCGCCCCCCCATGTCGAGGACTAGTATCAGAGAAAGTCCGCTGTTGACAATTGCATCAAGATACTTGTAATAGTGGGAAAATTGATATTGGTCTTTTTGATTCTCAATGTCGGACCAATTCAGATAGAAAGTCACATGACTAAAGCCATGTTTTTTGATGCTTTTCAGTAAATTGGCATCCTGATTGATATCCCAAGGCATCACAATGATGCTTGAGACAGGTCCCTTGGACGAGAGAGTGTTGGCAAAGGCGATAGAAGAAAAAAGAAATGCTGCGATAAAGATAATTTTTTTCATGGGAGGGGCTATGAATAAATTTGAGGCGCTGCCCCTGTATTCCTAATCTCAAGAGGTTTGAGCAATACTTTCACGCGAAGAGCGCCTAGTGTTAGGAGAAGGAAGAACTATGGGCATAGACGTTTTCTTCACTATTGTTTCATGGACCATGCCCGCATTTGTCGGGGACGAACCCGGTGGTTACAAGGGTTGTACCCTTGGGCACGGACTGCCGCAGATTTCAGGTAGTTGGTTTCTCTTGTGCCACTCGCTTGTGCAGCACTTCTACATACCCGTCTTTCACTCCCAGCACATCTAGCTGCCGCACCAGCTGCTCCAGGTAGTCCCGGTTGCTGCCAATGCGCCCGCAGGCGGTGGCAATCGTCGCGGCCGTTGCCTGCAGCGTCAGATCGCCCTGGTAATGGATATGGGCCGTGTTGGCCACCAGCACCAGAGCCTGCACCTCACCCTGGGGGGTGGGCAAAGGAAGCAGTTGAGGGCAGTAGGCGCCGGTGATCATTTCGCGCCGCCATAGCAGGCGGGATTCGTCATCCACCAAGGGGGCCGGGATGCGAAATGCCAGGCCCTCGCAGCCTTGCGGGTCTGCGTCGCCACTGCGCTGCAAGGTCAGCACCAGGCCCGGGCAATCGGGTGTGCCCCGGCCGATGGTGGTGCTCAGCGCAAAGCGGCGTGCAAAACCGGGCAGGCGGGCGCGGCGCACTTCGTCGAAATGGAAGCCGGGGTTCCACATCAGCGAGCCATAGGCAAACACCCACAGGGGGTCTTGCTGCGCGTGGATGGTCGCCAGCACCTCGCGGCGGGAGCGCTCGACCTCGCTGTCGGGCAGGCGCCAGTGGGCGGGCAGGCCCTGGCAGCGCGCCTGTGCGTCCCATTCGGCCAGCACCTCGTCGGTAAGCCGCAGGCCCGAGGCATGGGCGGGGGTCAGTCGGCCCTGCAGCTCGGGCAAGTGAAGGAATGCGTTGTCGGGGGTCATGCCGCCAGTTCCATGCGCTTTGATCAGGCGGTTTAACGCCGCGCCAGGTCAAACACCAGCACCTCGGCGTTGCTGCCGTCGTGCAGCGTCATCGTGCTCTCGCCGTCCAGCAAGGCGCCATCGCCGCCGGACAGAACAACGCCGTTGACTTGCAGCGTGCCCCGGGCCACATGCACATAGGCCAGGCGCTCGGGGTCCAGCACCTGTGTGGCGGTTTCGTCGCCATCGAAAAGGCCTGCCCAGATAGATGCGTCGCCGTTCATGCTCACGGAGCCGTCGTCTCCCCTGCGTGAGGCAATGCGCGCCAGGCGGCCCCTGCGGTCTGCGGGTGGGAAGTGTTTTTGCGCGTAGCTGGGGCGGATGCCTGTGAACAGGGGCTTGATCCAGATCTGCAGAAAATGGGTGGGCTGGTCGTGCAGCGCATTGAACTCGCTGTGCCGTACGCCCCAGCCCGCGCTCATGCGCTGCACGTCGCCGGGGCGCAGGATGCCCGTGGGGGCCGCTGCAGGATCAGGATCTGGTGGTTTGGATGCAGTGGTGGTGACGGGCCCTTGCCCGGTGCGTTCGTGCAGGTTGTCCTGGTGGGCCAGGGCGCCTTCGAGCACATAGCTCACGATCTCCATGTCGCGGTGTCCGTGGGTGCCAAAGCCTTTGCCAGGCGCCACGGTGTCGTCGTTGAGCACCTGCAGGTTGCCATGGCCCTGGTGGCGCAGATCAAAGTAATCGCCAAACGAAAAGCTGTGGGCGCTGTGCAGCCAGCCGGTGGAGGACCGGCCCCGTTCGGAGGAGGGACGGACGGTGATCATGGGGATTTGTCTTTCGCGCATCCAGTGGTGACACTGTGTGGACTGTAGACGGCCTCGGCGCCGGGATAAACCGGGGGCGGGCAAACGGTGTGTTCTGGAACCGTGACCAATGCCTGCGCAGGGCGGCCGTGGCACAACAGGGAATCTGAAAGAAAAGGGATGTCGGACTAGCGCCCCACAAACTGCGGGCTTTGGCGTTGGTGAAAAGCCTCCACCCCTGCGCGGAAGTCCTCGGTGCCCGCACAGTGCACAAAGGCGTCTTTTTCTGCGGTCAGTTGCTCGGGCAGGGTGTGGTCCATCGACGCGCGCATCAGGCGCTTCATCGCGCCGTAGGCCAGCGTGGGGCCGCTGGCCAGGCGCTGGGCCAGGGCGGTGGTAGCACGGTCCAGTTCGGCGGCAGGCACGACGCGGTTGACCAGGCCCAGGCGCAGTGCGTCGTCGGCCGTGAGGGCTTCGCCCAGCAGCGCAATCTCCAGCGCCTGGCGCACGCCCACGATGCGCGGCAGCGCCCACGATGCGCCCACGTCGCAACTGGTGCCCAGGTTGATGTACGCCAGGTTGAAGCGCGTACCTTCGGCGGCGATGACATAGTCGGCCATCAGCACCAGGCTCAAGCCCGCACCTGCGGCCGCACCGTGCACCTGAGCGATGACAGGGGCATTCATCTGCGCCATCAGCAGCAGGGCCTGGTTCAGCGGTGTGAGGATGTCGATGGCGCCCTGCACTGGGTCAGCGCGCAGCGTGGCCAGGTCGCCCCCGGCCATGAAGCCCCGGCCGTTGCCACACAGCACCACGGCCCGCACGCCAGGGTCGGCGGCAAGGGTCTGCACGGCTGCGAGGAAAGCGTTGGCCATGGGCACGTCAATGGCGTTGAGTGCATCGGGCCGGTTGAAGCGTAGCGTGGCGATGGCGCCGATGCGCTCCAGCAGCAGGGGCGGCTGTGGGGCGGGCGCGGACGGTGCGGTGGAGGACGCTGCAGGGTCTGTGGCGGTCTTTTTCATGTCAAATCCGCTTCAAGCGCTAGTGGATATTGCGCTATCAGCTCCTGTTTTGATAGTAAGTGGGTCCCAATGCGCTGAGCCCAGGGCTATTGGTACAGCGCCTCGATCTCGGACGCATAGGTCTTGTAGATGCTGGAGCGACGCACCTTCATGGTCGCGGTCACCTCGCCGTCGTCGTGGTCCAGCTCCTTGGTCAGCAGGTGGAACTTGCGGATTTGCGAGACCTGCGCCAAGCGCTGGTTACCCTGGTTGATTTCGACGTCGATGAGGCCACGCACCTCGGGGTGCTCCACCAGCGAGCGAAAGTGCGTGAACGGAATGCGCCGTGCCTCGGCCCACTTGCCCACGGTCTCGTAGTCGATCATCACCAGCGCGCCGACAAACTTGCGCGCCTCGGCCACGATGATGCATTCCTTGATGAACGGGCTGCCCTTCATCGTGTTCTCGATCTCGGACGGCGTGAGGTTCTTGCCGCCCGCGGTGATCATGATGTCCTTGAGGCGGTCCACGATCTTGATCTGGCCTTGCTCCTCGCGCACCACGTCACCCGTATGCAGCCAGCCGTCGATGATGCTGCTGGCCGTGGCCTCAGGATTCTTGTAGTAGCCCACAAACACCATGTCGCCCTTGATCTGCAGCTCTCCGTTGTCAGCAATGCGGTGCTCCACGCCCAGCGTGGGCACGCCCACGGTGCCGACCACCACATGGTCCAACCGGTGGCCCGTGACCATGCCGGTGGATTCGGTCAGGCCATACACCTCGATGAGCGGCACGCCGAGCACGCGGAAGAAACGCACCACATCGGGCGGAATGGGCGCGGCGCCGGTGAGCGCCACATGGGCATTGCGCAGGCCGATGAAGTTCTGCAGCGCGCGGAACACCAGCCAGTAGCTGGCGGCAAAGGTCAGCTTGTCGGCAGCGCTCCAGGCACTGCGCGGCTTTTCGGCCAGCGGCTTGCAGGCGTTGTAGGCCTTGTGGAACAGCGCGCGGCGCAGGCCGCCGGTTTCTTGCAGCTTGATGTGGATGGCGGCGTGCAGTTTTTCCCAGATGCGCGGCACGCCCAGGAACATGGTGGGCGCGACCTCGCGCAGGTCTTCCTGCACGGTGCGGATGGATTCGCCAAAGTTCACCTGCGAGCCGAGGTACACGGGCACAAAGCTGGTCAGCATCTGCTCGGCCACGTGGCACAGCGGCAGGTACGACAGGTGGGTGGTGTCCCGCGATAGCTCCAGCCGGTCCACGATGCCAGGCACCACGCCCCGGATGTTGCGGTACGAAATCATCGCGCCCTTGGGCTTACCGGTGGAGCCCGAGGTGTAGATCATCAGGCCCACATCGTCCAGCGTCTGGTGTCCGAGCGCGTCGTCGATGATGGTTTGTTGATTGGATGCCGCGCCTAGCCGTTCCACCTCGTCAAACGTGGTGATGAACTGCCGCACCTGGGGCGCAAAGCTGCGCAGGCCCTTGGTCTCCATGACCACGATCTTTTTCAGGCGCGGCAGCTCGGGCAGCGCGGCCAGCAGCTTGTCGGTCTGTTCCTGGTCTTCGCAAACCATGATCTCGATGTCGGCATGGCCCACCACATAGGCCACCTCGTTGGTGGGGCTGGTGGGGTACACGCCCACCGTCACGGCGCCTACCAGGCCCGCGCCCATCTGGGCCAGCACCCATTCGATGCGGTTCTCGGAGATCACGCCCACATGCCCGCCCGCAGGCAGGCCCAGTGCCCGCAGGCCCAGGCCGAAGTGGCTGGCGCGCAGGTGGTACTGGGCCCAGCTGAACGGCTTCCAGATGCCGAAGTCTTTTTGCCGGATGGCGATGCACTGCGAATCAGTGCGTTCGCGTTCGCGCAGCATCTGGGGCAGGGTGAGTTCGGGAAGTGTGCTCATGACAGCCAACGTTTGCGACGCTTGTAATGCTTGATGTCCTTGAAGCTTTTCGCCTCACCACCGCCACCCATGCCGAGGTAGAACTCACGTACATCCGGGTCGTTGGCCAGGCGTTCGGCCGTGCCATCGATCACGATCTTGCCGTTCTCCATGATGTAGCCCCGGTGCGCCACGGCCAGCGCCACGGTGGCGTTCTGCTCCACCAGCAGCATGCTGGTGCCGCGTTCGGCATTGATGCGCGCGATGATGGTGAAGATGTCTTCCACCAGCTTCGGAGAAAGCCCCAGCGAGGGCTCGTCGAGCAGGATGAGCTGGGGCTGCGCAATCAGCGCGCGGCCAATGGCCAGCATCTGCTGCTCGCCGCCCGACAGGTACCCGGCCAGGCCCTTGCGCCGCTCATGCAGACGTGGAAAGTAGCTGTAGACCAGGTCGAAATCCGGCGTTGCATCCTTGCGGCCCGTGAGTGCATAGGTGGCGGCCACTAGGTTCTCTTCGACCGTGAGGTCTTCAAACACGCGGCGGCCTTCCATCACGTGGCTCAGGCCGTTGCGCACCAGCTGCTGCGGGGCCACGGCGGCCGTGGGCTGGCCGTTGAAGTGGATGCTGCCGCTTTCGACCACGCCATCTTCCAGCGCCAGCAGGCCCGAGATGGCTTTGAGCGTGGTGCTCTTGCCTGCCCCGTTGCTGCCCAGCAGCGCCACGATCTGCCCCCGCGGCACGGCCAGCGACAGGCCGCGCAGGGCCTGCACCACCTTGTTGTAGATGACCTCGATATTGTTGACTTCGAGGACGTTGGCCGGGGTTGGCTGGGTCATGGCAAAGGCGAGGTCAGA
The DNA here is from genome assembly GCF_016783915.1 of Acidovorax sp. Taxonomy (GTDB): domain Bacteria; phylum Pseudomonadota; class Gammaproteobacteria; order Burkholderiales; family Burkholderiaceae_C; genus Acidovorax. The sequence goes on along the minus strand of NZ_JADHVT010000007.1, from coordinate 43,599 downwards.
GCTTGATCCAGTCCGAGGCGGCAACCATCTTCTGGGCCTTCATGTCCGCGCGGTACACACGGCCCACGGGGATGGAGTTGCCACTGATGGTGATCGGCACGCCGATGAGGCCGCCCGTGTCGAAGTCCTTGATGCTGTTGAGTGCAGCCTTGAGGTTCTTGCCATCGAGGGGTTTGCCCGCATCCAGCGTGCGCTTGGCCGCCTCGGTGAACAGCATGGCGGCCAGGAAGCCCTGGATGTAGGCCGTGCTCTGGTACTCGGGCCGCAGTGCGCGGATCTTCTCCAGCATGGGCGCCTTCTCGGTGTCGTAGTAATAGCGGTAGGGCATCACGCCCATGAAGCCGTCGGCGGCGTCGCCCATCTTCATCACGGTGGAGCTGTCCATGGTCCAGAAGGTGCCCATCCACTTGCTGGTCATGCCCTGCTGCTTGCCCTGGGTGATGAACTCGGGGATGGGCGCGAGGATGTAGCCGTGGAAGATGGTGTAGTCAGGGGCTGCGCGGCGCAGCTTGATGACTTCGCCCGACACGTCCACGCTGCCGGCGGGCGTCATGATCTTGACGGGCACCGACAGGCCAAGCTTCTTGGCTTCGGCCTCGCTTTTCTCGATGGGGTCGCGGCCGAACTCGGAGTCGGAGTACACGAAGGCCACCTTGGCGCCGGGCTTCTCTTTGGCGATGTGCTTGAGCAGGATGCCGAACATCTCGGTGTAGTCGGGGCCCACGAGGAACTGGTTCGGGTACTTGGCGGGGTCGTTCAGCTCTGATGCAAACGAGGCCCCGGCCATCAGCGTGGTGCCCGCGCGGTCCAGCTCGGGGTTGATGGTTTTGGAGAAGCCTGTGGAGTCGCCGTAGTAGAGATGAACCTTGTTCTGGCTGGTGATCTTCTTGTACGCGGCCACGGACACGTCGACCTTGTAGCCCGTGTCCTCGGGCACGTACTTGAGCTTGCGGCCCTTGATGCCGCCCGCGTCGTTGACCATCTTCACGTAGTCGCCAATGCCTGCGTTGATGCCCACGCCCGCAAACGCGAACACGCCGGTGAGCGGGATGGAGCCGCCAATCACGATGTCTTCGCCCGACTGCGCCAGCACCGACAGCGGGCTGGTGAGTGCGGCGGCGCCAGCGGCGGCCAGCAGTGTGCGGCGGCGTGGTGAGGTGAGGGTCTTGTGCATGCGTGTCTCCTGGTGGTTTAGTTTCTGAAAGGCCAGAGATGGAAGAAACGACGGACGCGCCGCCACACTTCGGCCAGGCCATGGGGCTCGAAGACGAGAAAACCGATGATGAGCAGACCAAAAATGACGGTGCGCACGGGCGAGAGGAACACCGTGAGTTCCGTGCCGCCGGGCAGCAGGCCCACGATGAGCTTGAGCAGCTCGGGCACCATGGTCATGAACACTGCGCCCAGGATGCCGCCCAGGATGGAGCCCATGCCGCCTACGATGATGGCCGCCAGGAAGAAGATGGACATGAGCAGCGGAAAACTCTCGGGCGTGACCACGCGAAAGAAGTACGCCCACAGCCCGCCTGCCACACCCGCGTAGAACGACGAAAGCCCGAACGACAGCAGCTTGTAGCGCAGCAGCGGAATGCCCAGCACCTCGGCCGAAATGTCGCGGTCGCGAATCGCAATGAAGGCGCGGCCCACGCGGGTGCGGAACAGGTTGGCCGCGCCCAGCAGCATGAGGAGGGTGACGGGCACGATCAGCCAGTACAGGCGGAACGAGGTATCGAGTGCCATGCCGAACAGCTTGGCGGGCGGCACGCTCAGGCCGCCTGTGCCGCCGGTGAACTTCCAGTTGGCAAAGATGAAGTGCGCGATGAACGATGCGGCAATGGTGGCAATGGCCAGGTACAGCCCCTTCACGCGCAGCGAAGGAATGCCCACCACGATGCCGCCCAGCATGGCGACAAAGCCACCGGTCAGCAGGTTGAGCAAAAAGGGCGTGCCCACCTTGGTTTCCAGCACGGCCACGGTGTAAGCGCCCAGGCCCATGAAGGCGGCCTGCCCCAGGCTGACCAGCCCTGTGTAGCCCGTGAGGATGTTGAGGCCTGTGGCGCTGGCCACGTTGATGCTGACCAGGCAGGCCAGGTACAGCCAGTAGTCGCTGGCCATGAACGGGAACAGCACCAGCAGCGCGGCGCCCACGGCCAGCCACACCTTTTGCGTGCGCGAGTCGAACAGCGCCGCGTCGGCGATGTAGGTTTCCTTGAGGGTTCCGATGCGCATGGGTCAGACCTGCCGCCGGGCCGCCCCAAGGGAGGCCTGCGCCCCCTTGGGGGGCAGTGAATACACGAGGTGATGAACGTGGGGGTTCATGTTTTTACAGTCTCTCGATTTCGTGGGTGCCGAACAGGCCGTAGGGCCGCACCAGCAGCACCGCGACCAGCACGATGAAGGTGGCCAGCAGCTTGTATTCGCCGCCCAGGTAGGCCCCGGCCAGCGCTTCGATGAGGCCGATGAGCACACCACCGATGAGTGCGCCCAGCACGCTGTCGAGCCCCCCCACGATGACGACGACCAGCACCGACAGACCGAACACGCCCATGCTGGACGAGATGCCACCAATCGAGCCGACGATGATTCCAGAGATCGCAGCGATCATGGCCGAGGCCACCCAGGCCAGCGAGAACACGCGCGGCACGTTGATGCCTACCGAATACGCGGCCGCCTGGTCGCTGGCCGTAGCGCGCAGGGCCACACCGCCGCGCCAGAAGCGGAACACCACGAGCACTGCTGCGATGAACACGATGGCAATCACCGCGCCCCAGAACACCTTGGGTGCCAGGAATGCATCGCCGATCATGATGGGCTGCGTCGGCATGAAGTCGGGCAGGCGGCGCTGGTCGGCCGTCCAGATCATCTCGACCAGGCCCACCAGCACGGAAGCCAGGCCCACGGTGACCATGAAGACCGAGATGGGCGGTTCACCCAGCAGCGGCCGGATCATGGTGCGCTCGATCACCGCGCCCAGCAGGCCTGTGCCCAGCACCGCTGCCGGGATGGCCAGCCACAGCGGCAGCGCAAACGTGGCGGCGAAGGTGAAGAACAGGTAGGCGCCCACCATGAGCAGCTCGCCAATCGCAATGTTGACCACGCGCGTGGCCTTGTAGACCATCACGAAGGCGAGTGCGGCCAGTGCGTACAGCCCGCCGCCCGCAATGCCGGTGAGACTGATTTCAAACAGGTAGGCCCAATCCATCATGCGGCTCCCTGTGCAGTGGTGGTGTGGCCGCTGGCCCGCAGCTTGGCACGCAGGTCGCCCACATCACCCGCACCCAGGTAGGCGCGTATGACTTCCGGATCGGCCTGCACGGTGGCCGGTGTGCCCTGGGCGATAACCTGGCCGAAGTTGAGCACCACCACGTGGTCCGACAGATCCATCACCATGCCCATGTCGTGTTCGACCATCAGCACCGTCACGCCCCATTCCTCGCGCACGTCGAGGATGAAGCGCGCCATGTCTTCGGTCTCTTCACGGTTCATGCCGGCCACGGGCTCGTCCAGCATCAGGATCTGCGGCTGCATGGCGAGGGCCCGTGCCATTTCCACGCGCTTTTGCAGGCCGTAGGGCAGGGCCGAGACGGGCGCGTGGCGGATGTGGTCGATTTCGAGGAAGTCGATGATGCGCTCCTCGATGTCGCGGCGAAGTGCGGCCTCTTCGCGGCGCGCGCGGCCCAAATAGAACAGTGCATCGAGCACGTTGGTTTTGAGGTGCGCGTGGCGGCCGAGCTTGATGTTGTCGAGCACGGTCATGCCGCGAAACAGCGCGATGTTCTGAAAGCTGCGTCCCAGGCCCAGCTTGGCGCGCTGCGGTGCGGGGATGCGCGTGATGTCCTGCCCCTGAAAGCGGATGGCGCCCTTGCTGGGCCGGTAAAAGCCCGAGATGGTGTTGAACAGCGAGGTCTTTCCCGCGCCGTTGGGCCCGATGACGGCGGTGATGGAGCCGGGCTGCACATCAAACCCGACACCGGTGAGCGCCTTGACGCCGCCGAACGCCAGGGTCACGCCCTGCACCTGGAGCAGCGGCGGGGCAGCAGCGGGGCCGGTAGGGGTTGTCTGCATTGGCTTTCTAATACGGGTTGACTGCAGCTTTTGACAGAAATTTCTCTGGGACTCAGCAGAAATTTCCTACTTGTGCGTAAACTGTTTACTCGCAAGTAGATTCTGGAAGCCGCGACCCTCATCAGCATCCGTACTTTCCCGAGGAACTGCCATCCATGCCCCACGCCAAAGTGGCACCCCGCCGCCGCAGCGCCACCTCCACCGCCGCAGCGCCGTCTTCTTCACCCGCTGCCAAGCGGGCTGCGCCGGTCAAAGCGGCCAAGCAGGCCAAGGCCGTGCCTGCGCGCGCCCAGGCCGCAGCGACTTCGCCCTGGCCCCCGGTGTCGCACCGCGAGCGCCAGCGCGAGGCCAAGCGCAACGCCGTGCTGCAGGCGGCGGCCCAGTTGTTCAACGAGCGCGGCTTCCACGCCACCTCGCTCGACGACATCGCCGCGCGCCTGAACGTGACCAAGCCCACGCTGTACTACTACGTGAAGAACAAGGACGAGATCCTGCTGCAGTGCGTGCGCCAGGGCCTGGACATGATGCTGGAGGGCATCGAGGCATCGCGTGCCGCTGGCGGCAAGGCCATTGACCAGCTCATGACCTGCATGCAGGTGTACGCGCGCATCGTCACCATGGACTTCGGCATGTGCCTGATCCGCGTGGGCGACGAGCAGCTGCCGCCTGAGAGCCGCAAGGAGCTGCGGCGCCTCAAGTCCGCCATCGACCAGGAGTTTCGCCGCCTGGTGGCCGAGGGCGTGGCAGAAGGATCGCTGCAGCCGTGCGACCCGAAGATGACGGCCTTTGTGATTGCGGGCGCCCTGAGCTGGATCGGCCGCTGGTACCAGCCGGGCGGCGAGTACACGCCCGAGCAGGTGGCACAGCAGTGCATAGCAACGTTGTGTGATGGGGTGCTGCGACGCTCTGCGGAAAACACTGCGCTGGACGCAGCCGCTGTGCCTGCCTCCAAGCGCAAGGCGGCTGGTGGCAAAGCCAAGACTGCTGTCCGGCCCAACGGAGGCTGATGCGCTTCATCAGGCCAGAATTCAAGCCAAATTGGCCTCTAGCGCTTGATGGATAAGCGCTAGCAGCTATTTATTTGATAGTGATTGGTTGGCTGCGCTCAGGCTGCTGCCTGCTGCAGCTCCAATCCCTGCAGCGCCCGAAACAGCTGTTCGACCTTGCTGCCGTCAAACACGCCATCCGGCCCTTGGGCATGGATGTCGGTAAACGGTGACTCATACAACCGTGCTGCAGGCATGGCACCGTGCTCGGTCAGGTGCTGCACGATTTCTTCGACGAACTGCAGCTGGCTCGCGCTGGCGGTGCCTGCTGCAATCAGGTTGGCAAATGCCGCCATGGCCGCTTCGCGGTCCAACCCGACCAAAGAACGCACAAACACCGGAAGGCTGGCATGTAGCGTGCGGGCCCGTTCGATATCGCCATCGGTGCCGCCCGCCTCGTGCAGCAGGGCTTCCAGCTCTTGCAGGTCTGCGGCGGTCAGGGGCTGGTTGCGGCGCAGCTTGTGCAGCGCCAGCCGGTCTTCGTGGGCGCGCAAAAACACCTTGGCCTTGGCGCGAAAACGGTCAAAGTCCACTGCGCTCGCCACCAGGGGCAAATCCACCTCGGCGGTCTCGCCAATCGCATCTTCAAAGTCGGTGTAGACCACCTTGCGGCTGCTTTTTTCGATGAGCTTGATCAGGCTGCGCAGCTTGCGCCGCGCCTGCTCCAGCATGGGCAAGGTCACGTCCTGCCACCACTCATCGCCCGCCACGGCCTCGATCAGCAGCAGGTGTTCGCGCACGCTGGGCACATTGGACAGCTCCAGCAGGCTGTTAGCCAGTTGTTGCACCTTGGTTTGCAGCCGCGCCAGCGCGGGTTCGCTGCGCAGCAGGGCCAGCTGGGTGTTCAGCAGCAGGGCGTCAAAGCGCTTGGCGTCTTCGTCATCGTCGCGCACTGCGGTGGGCAGCATCTCGCCAACTTTGGTTTCAAGCGCGCGGAACAGATATTTGACGTCTGCTTTGCTCGGGTCGGGAACGATGTGGCAAACAGCTTGATTCGTTGTGGCAGGCATGCCCAGAATGCCGAGGCGCCCCACGGTTGCGCCGTACATGGCTACTAGCAGGGCATTTGCGGGAACGAGCTTGACGCTGGTTTCTTTCAACGCTGCTTTGGTGATGTGCTCGTCCGTTGAAGTAATGATGGATTCACGCAATTCGCCGGATTTGACCCAAGGGATCGTTCCACCGTCGTAGTAACGCGCCATCTGGTCACGCGATGGTGTGGAGCCCGAGCCGGTTTCACAAAAGTCGCCGATACGAATGTTCTTGGTGGACGTCACTTCAACATCCCCTCCAATACCCCCATCCCCCGCGCAATTTCTTCTTCCAACGCCCGCAGCTCAACCAGTATGTCTTCGGGCTTGGTGTGCTTTACCACTGCATGCACCACTTCCTTGTACCGGTTGATGCTCAGGTCATACCCATTGGCTTCAATGTCGGCCTTGGGCACGCAAAAGCTCTGGGCGGTGCGGGGGCGGTCGCGTTCGGTGCCGCTTCTCTGGCCCCAGCGCTCCAGCACATCGGGCAGGTTGTTTTTGGCGTGCTCTGACTCTGATAGCTGGTTGCGCCCGCCCACAAAGCGCTGCAGGCCCAAAAGGTTGGCATCCAGCAGGGGTTGGCGTTTGTCGTCCAGGCTCCAGCCGTCGGCCTGCATGTCGTAGAACCACACGTTATCCGTGCCGCCGCTCATGGTTTTGGTGAAGAGCAGGATGGCGGTGCTGACGCCCGCGTAGGGCTTGAACACGCCGCCGGGCAGGCTGATGACGGCGTCGAGCTTTTGCTCTTCCACCAGCTTGCGGCGCAGTTCTTTGTGGGCCTTGCTGCTGCCGAAGAGCACGCCGTCGGGCACGATGACGGCGGCGCGCCCGCCGGTTTTGAGCAGGCGCAGGAAGAGGGCCAAGAAGAGCAGCTCGGTCTTTTTGGTTTTGACGATGCTTTGCAGGTCTTTGGCCGTGCTCTCGTGGTCGAGGCTGCCGGCAAAGGGCGGGTTGGCCAGGATGAGGCTGTAGGCATCGGCGTCGCCCGCTGCGCCTTGCGAGAGTGAGTCGCGGTATTCGATGGCGGGGTGCTCTACGCCGTGCAGCACCATGTTCATGCTGCCGATGCGCAGCATGGTGTTGTCAAAGTCGTACCCGTGGAACATGCCGTTGTGAAAGTGCGCGTTTTGTGCGGGCACGCGCAGCATGTCGGGGTAGGTGCGGCGCAGGTATTCGCCTGCGGCCACTAAAAAGCCGCAGGTGCCCGAGGCTGGGTCGCAAATGGTGTCTTGCGGTGTGGGGGCCGTCAGGGCCACAATCAAATCAATGATGTGGCGCGGGGTGCGGAACTGGCCGTTTTGCCCGGCAGAGGCGATTTTGCCGAGCATGTATTCGTACAGGTCGCCCTTGGTGTCGCGGTCGTCGAGCGGAATGGTGTCGAGCAAATCGACCACCTTGGCCAGCAGGCCGGGCGTGGGGATGGTGAAGCGGGCGCCCTGCATGTGGCGGGCAAAGGCCGACTCTGCCGCTGGGCCGCCCGAGGTTTGCAGGCCGCGCAGGAAGGGGAAGACCTGGTTGCTGAGCACGTCGAACATGTCGGCGGGCGCCATGTTCTTGAAGCGGGACCAGCGCATGTCGTCGTGTGCGCGGCCTTGCGCGTCGGTGCCCGTGGGGATGAGGTGCACGGGCTGGGTTTTGAGGCGCAGGGCTTTGTTGTCTTCGCGGGTCTGGTCGCTGTCGAGGGCGCGCAGAAAGAGCAGGTAGGTGATCTGCTCGATGACTTCGATGGGGTTGGCGATGCCGCCGGACCAGAAGGCGGCCCAGACTTGATCGACTTTGTTGCGCAGGTCACCAGTGAGCATGGGGCAGTCTGTGGGGGGCTGTGGGAAAGCCTGAGAGTCTGCCATGCGGAGCCGCCGGAGGCCCGGTGGGCTCAGTTTGGGGCCTTTTTTGCCCCAAGCGCTAGTCGAACATGCGCGAGTAGCTATTGATTTGGTAGCGTCTTGCGCGGTGCCCTGGGTGCTTGGTGTTCTGCCTGCCCTGCCGCCAGGTCATCCAATATCGGGCAGTCCGGCCGGTCGTTGCCCTTGCAGCACGACACCAGCGTTTGCAGGCTGCGCTGCATGGCCTGCATCTGGGCGATGCGTTCGTTCAGGTCGTCGATGTGCTGCTGCGCGATGCGCTTGACCTGGCTGCTGGCGCGGCTGCGGTCGTGCCACAGGCCCAGCAGCTCGGCGATTTCTTCCATCGAAAAGCCGAGGTCGCGGCTGCGGCGGATGAAGTGCAGGGCGTGCACGTCGGCCTCGGTGTACTGGCGGTAGCCGCTGTCGGTGCGGCCTACGCCTTCGACAAGGCCCAGCGATTCGTAGTGCCGCACCATGCGCGCCGAGATGCCCGCGCGCTGGGCAGCGACGCCGATGGGCACGGGCCAGGAGAGGGCGCGGGGCACTGTGGCGGCCTTGGTGCTGCTTTTACTGCCTTTGGCGGCTTGGCCCGTCGTGGTCCGCGTGGAATGGGGCGTGGTCATGGTGTGGCCCTCGCTGGGTGGGTGGATGGCGCTCAGGCCGCCACCGTGTAGCCTTCTTCGGCAATGGCGGCGGCCAGGGCTTCGCGCGGTGCGGTGCTGTCCACGTCCACCTTGCCGCTGGCGCGGTCGATGCGGACTTGGGCGTTGGGGTCTACCCGCTGCACGGCCTGGGTGACGGCGCGTTCGCAGTGGCCGCAGGTCATGCCCTGCACTTGGAATGTGGTGGTGGTTGCCATGGTGTGTCCTTGTGGTGGTTGGAGTACGGCCGTTGATGCGACCGAAGCGAATGTTGAAGCTTGACATCGTGGCAGAGTCAAACGCCGTTCAAGACACTCATGGTGTGAGGGTTGATCAATATCAATGCTTGACCTTGCCATCACGTCAAGGATCACTATCCCCGCCATGAACACCATCACCACAACCCCCAACACCGCGCCCGAGTCCGTCCACTCGCTGGACCTGGGCATTTCCGGCATGACCTGCGCAAGCTGTGTGGGCCGCGTGGAGCGTGCGCTGCGCAAGGTGCCGGGCGTGCAGGAGGCCTCGGTCAACCTGGCCACCGAATCCGCCCGCATTGCCTTTGCCACCAGCGTGGGCGCCGATGCTGCCGCCATGGAGGCACTGCTGCGCCGCGCGGTGCGCAATGCGGGCTACGAGCCGCGTGCGGCGGGGCAGGAGGATGCACCGGAAGACCTGTCGCCCTGGGCGGGCTTCATGCCCGTGGGCATCGGGCTGCTGCTGTCGGCGCCGCTGGTGTTGCCCATGATCGGTGACCTGTTCGGCCAGCACTGGATGTTGCCGGCCTGGGTGCAGTTTGTGCTGGCCACGCCGGTGCAGTTCATTCTGGGGGCACGCTTTTACAAGGCGGGCTGGCATGCGGCCAAGGCGCTGAGCGGCAACATGGACTTGCTGGTGGCGCTGGGCACCAGTGCGGGCTGGGGCCTGTCGATGTGGCTGTGGCTCACGGCGCCCACCGATCACCCAGGGCATGTGCCGCATCTGTACTTTGAGGCGTCGGCCGTGGTGGTCACGCTGGTGTTGCTGGGCAAGTGGCTGGAGTCGCGCGCCAAGCGGCAGACCACGGCCGCCATCCGCGCGCTGCATGCGCTGCGGCCGGATGTAGTGCACCTGCTGGGCAAAGATGGCGAGGTGGATGTGCCGGTGGCCGAGGTGCTGGTGGGCGACCAGCTGGTGGTGCGGCCCGGCGAGCGCATCCCCGTGGATGGCACGGTGCACGAGGGCCACACGCAGGTGGATGAATCCATGTTGACGGGTGAGCCCTTGCCCGTGGCGCGCGATGTGGGCGCGGCGCTGACGGGTGGCTCGATCAACGGCGATGGCCGCATCGTGATGGCGGTGACGGCCGTGGGCGCCGAGACGGTGCTGGCCCAGATCATCCGGCTGGTGGAAGACGCGCAGGCGGCCAAGGCGCCCATCCAGCGCCTGGTGGACCAGGTGTCGGCCATCTTCGTGCCCGTGGTGCTGGTGGTGGCGCTGGCCACGTTGCTGGGCTGGCTGTGGATGGGCGTGGGCATGGAGGCCGCGCTGATCCACGCTGTGGCCGTGATGGTGATTGCCTGCCCTTGTGCGCTGGGGCTGGCCACACCGGCGGCCATCATGGCGGGCACGGGCGTGGCAGCAAAGAACGGCATTTTGATCAAGGATGTGCAAGCCTTGGAGCTGGCCCACAAGGTGGATGTGGTGGCTTTTGACAAGACCGGCACGCTGACGGTGGGGCAGCCCCGGTTGACGGCGTTTGAGGTGGTGCCCGGCCTGGACGTTACGGCCGTGATGGCGGCGGTGGCTGCGGTGCAAAGCGGCAGCGAACACCCGCTGGCGCGTGCCGTGGTGGTGGCTGCGGGCGAGCGGAAGATCCGCGTGGCCACCGCGCAGGACGTGCGCGCCGTGCCTGGGCGCGGCACCGAGGGTGAGGTGGATGGCCAGAGCTATCTGGTGGGCAGCCTGCGCTGGATGCAGGAGCTGGGGGTGGACATGGGGGCGCTGTCAGCGCGGGCACAGCAGTTGCAGAACGATGGCGCCACCGTGTCGGCTGTGGCCCAGCGCGTGACCGAAGGGTTGGCGCTTCGTGCACTGATGGCCTTTGGTGATGAACCCAAGCCCGGTGCACGCGAGGCGCTGACTGCGCTGAAGGCGCGTGGCATCCGCACCGTGATGATCTCGGGCGACAACCGGGGCGCGGCCGAGGCGATGGCCCGGCGCCTGGGGCTGGACCCCGACGCGGGCGAGGTGATGGCCGAGGTGCTGCCGGGCGACAAGGCCGCGAAGGTGGTGGCGTTGCAACAAGGGCCTGATGGCAAGCGCCATCAAGTGGCGATGGTGGGCGACGGCGTTAACGATGCCCCGGCGCTCGCTGCTGCCGATGTGGGCATGGCCATGGGCAACGGCACCGACGTGGCCATGCACGCGGCGGGCATCACGCTGATGCGGGGCGACCCGATGCTGGTGGCCGCAGCGCTCGATATTTCGCACCGCACGGTGATGAAGATCCGCCAGAACCTGTTCTGGGCGTTTGCGTACAACGTGGCGGGCATTCCGCTGGCGGCGCTGGGCTTTCTGAGCCCGGTGGTGGCAGGGGCGGCCATGGCGCTGAGTTCGGTGAGCGTGATGGCGAATGCCCTCTTACTCAAGCGGTGGCGCATGTGATAAATACGTACAGCGCGGTCATCGATGTCTGGCAAACTGCAACGATTTGTTGCGAATCTGTGGCCCCGGGGGGGTTGGCTGCGGTCGCATTGGCATAGCTATATCAAGGACGACAGATCATGAATCTCTTCTCGCTCATGCGGCAGTTCACCATACGTTTGCGCATGCTGGGTGCTATTGGCGTGGTGCTGGGCCTGCTGGGACTGCTGGGGGGGGCGGGCATGCTGGGCATGTTCCGCATCCATGACATGAGCCAGAACTTCATGGACAACGCGTTCGTCAAGGTGAGCACCATGGCCGAGCTGCGTGGCGAGATGGGGGCCATCCGCCAGTTCGAGAAGGACATGATCATCGGCTACGAAAAGCCCGAGGCGGTGAAGGCTGCGCACACCAAGTGGCTGGCGAGCCATGAGAAGGCCAAGAAGATCGCAGGGACGTTCCTGGAAGGCGCGGACGATGCCGACAACGTGGTGGTGCGCAACATCATCACCAAGCTCGACAGCTATCGCGAGCTGTTTGCGCATGTTGCCCGCCAGCTGGAGGCCGGTGGCTACGACACAGCCACCATTGCCAACCGCATGAGCGGCAAGGCGGTGGCCGAGTTTGCCGAGGCCGACAAGTTGATGACCGAGCTGGACACCGTGCTGCGCAATGAGGTCAGCAAGGCCGTGGCGCAGCAAGGTGAGGTGTCCAACCAGACCAAGTGGCTGTTTGTGCTGGCCGTGCTGATCACGGTGGTGGTGGTGGTGCCCACCACGCTGATGAACATGAACTCCATCTGCCGTCCGCTGGAAGACGCACGCAAGATGGCGCAGGCCATTGCTGGTGGCGACCTGTCGCAGCACATTGCGGCCGAGGGCAAGGACGAGGTGGCTGACCTGCAGCGCGCGCTGCGCGACATGCAGCAGGGCCTGGGCGCGCTGGTGGCGCAGGTGCGTGATGCCAGCGGGAACATCGCCACCGCCAGCCAGGAGATCGCGACGGGCAACCAGGACCTGTCGCAGCGCACCGAGCAGACGGCCAGCAACGCGCAGGAGGCCGTGTCCTCGCTGTCACAGCTCACGTCCACGGTGCAGCAGACGGCATCGTCCTCGCAGATGGCCAACCAGCTGGCGGCTTCGGCCTCGCAGATGGCCACGCATGGCGGTGGCGTGGTGCAGCAGGCCGTGGCCAGCATGCACGAGATCTCGACATCGAGCCGCAAGATCGGCGACATCATCGGCCTGATCGACTCGATTGCTTTCCAGACCAACATCCTGGCGCTGAACGCGGCGGTGGAAGCCGCCCGTGCGGGCGAACAGGGCCGGGGATTTGCCGTGGTGGCCAGCGAGGTGCGCAGCCTGGCGCAGCGCAGCGCGGCAGCGGCCAGCGACATCAAGGGCCTGATCCAGAGTAGCGTGACGGCCGTGGACGGCGGCGTGCGCCATGTGGAAGAAGCCGGCACGGCCATGAAGGACATCGTGAGCAGCGTGCAGCGCGTGGGCGACATCATTGGCGAGATCACGGCGGCAGCGTCCGAGCAGTCGGCCGGCATCGGCCAGGTGAATAGCTCGGTGGGCGAGATCGACCGCATGACGCAGCAGAACGCCGCGCTGGTGGAAGAGTCTGCCGCTGCGGCCGAGTCGCTGCGCGAGCAGGCGGCGCGTCTGTCGCACGTGGTGCAGCAGTTCCGTCTGGCCGAATCGGCGGCCGGCTACGGCCACAGCGGCGCAGTGGCCGCACCGTATGCAGGGCAGCAACCCCAGGCGCTGGCATCAGGCCCCGCGCAGGCGCGCCTGACGCACTGACCGAGTCACTGATTGCTTGCGGGCCGTGCGCCGTTGATTGGCGCGGGCCCTGTTCAGCGTCTCTCCCACAAGCCCCGCAGGCCTGGTCAGCGGGGCTTTTTTGTGGGCGAAGCTGCCCGGCGGTTGCGAGTGGCTAGCAAAAATCCCCTGGCGTCGTTGTGCCGTCTTGCCTTACCGCCTGCACTGCCTGCGACGGAACGCCTCGCCAGGGCCGCTTCGCTGGGTTTAGTCAGCCACTCTTATTGACATGCGTCATGGGCGCGCCCGTGCGCGCGTGGCACCCTTGTGGTCTTGTTGAACCTGGGGAGTGCGCCATGCCGTCGATCAGTCTGCGAACCATTCGCGAGGAGCATGCGTCGCTCGCGGCGGTGCTGCATTCGCTGCGCCTGATGCTGGACCAGGGCCCGGGTGACGAACCTGCTGCGTTCTTTGACGTGATGCGGGCCATGCTGTTCTACATCGACGAGTTTCCCGAGCGCCAGCACCACCCCAAGGAGTCGCAGTGGCTGTTCCCCAGGGTGGCGGAGCGCTCACCTCAGGCGGCAGAGGCCATTGCGCAGCTGGAGCGCGACCACGCGGGCGGTGAGGCGGCGGTGCGCGAGTTGCAGCACCTGCTGCTGGGCTGGGAACTGATGGGCGATGCGCGCCGCGAGGCGTTTGCGCAGGCGCTGGAGCGCTACATCCGCTTTTACCTGGAACACATGCGCCTGGAAGAAACCGTGGTGCTGCCCGCCGCCCAGGAGACCCTGCAGCCGGGCGACTGGGCCGCCATCGACGCGGCCTTTGCCAGCAACACCAACCCGCTGGCCCCGGGCAAGTCGCGCGACGCGGCGTACGACCGGTTGTTCACGCGCATCGTGATGCGGGCGCCGAGCCCGATAGGATTGGGTTCACCCCCCTGAGCGGCTTCGCCGCTTCCCCCCGCTCTCGCTACGCTGCGCTGCGCGGGCAGTGGGACGCCGCCAGCGCACGCAAGCGCAGCGCTGCCTAAGCCGCTTGGCGGCCCTTGCGCGGTGGCCGCGTGCCTTGGCAGCGCCAGTTTCACCCGGCGTGTGCCAAGCACAGCAGCTTTGGCTTTATCCCGCAGTCTCAGGCGCTGAGCGCCGGGTAGTCCGTGTACCCCTCGGCACCGCCGCCATACAGCGTGGCGCGGTTCACCTCGTTGAGTGGGGCGTTGGCTTTCAGGCGCGCCACCAGGTCGGGGTTGGCAATGAAGGGCCGGCCAAAGGCCACGATGTCTGCACCGTGGGCCAGGGCGGTATCGGCCAGCTCGCGGGTGTAGGCGTTGTTGACCATCCACGCGCCCTTGCCACCCGCCGCACGGTAGGCGGCCTTGAGGGCGGCGTAGTCAAACGGGCGACCTTCCACCTCGCGCGGGCCACCGGTGGCGCCTTCGATGATGTGGATGTAGGCCAGGCCCAGCGGGCCCAGATGGCGCACCACGTGGTCGAACAGGGGCTGTGGGTCGGCGTCCACGATGTCGTTGGCAGGGGTGACGGGCGACAGGCGGATGCCGGTGCGGCCGCCGCCGATTTCCTCGACGATGGCGCGGGTCACTTCGAGGAGCAGGCGGGCGCGGTTGGCAATGCTGCCGCCGTAGTCGTCGGTGCGCTGGTTGGCACCGGTCTTGAGGAACTGGTCGATCAGGTAGCCGTTGGCCGCGTGGATCTCCACACCGTCAAAGCCCGAGGCAATGGCGTTGCGTGCGGCATGGCGGTAGTCCTGCACGATGCCGGGGATCTCTTCGGCATCGAGCGCGCGGGGCATGGAGGTCGGCGTGAAGGTGGGCACGCCGTCCTTGATGAGCACAGTCTTGGTGTTGGCCTGCACGGCCGAGGGCGCCACGGGTGCTGCGTTTCCGGGTTGCAGGTCGGTGTGCGACACACGGCCCACATGCCACAACTGCACCACGATCTTGCCGCCTGCCGCGTGCACGGCGTGGGTCACTTTCTTCCAGCCGTCGAGTTGCTCGGTGCCGTACAGGCCGGGCACGTCGGCATAGCCCTGGGCTTGCGGGCTGATCGCGGTGGCTTCGGAGATGATGAGACCGGCACTGGCGCGCTGTGCGTAGTAGGTGGCGACCAGGTCGGTGGGAATGGCCTCGGGTGAGCGGTTGCGCGTGAGCGGTGCCATGGCAATGCGGTTGGCCAGCTGGAGGTCGCCTGCGCGGGTGGGTTCAAACAAAGAGGTCATGGTGAGAGTCCTGAGAAAGACGATGTGCAAAAAAAGCAGCCTTACAGCTTAATGCTGCAGCGCAAAACGTGCAGCGCACTTGTGTCAACAAGGGCACAGGTTTTGTGTTAGCTGATCGCTCAGTCTGTCGCGCCAGCGGCGCTGCGGCCGTTGCACGAGAATGGACCGCCATGCCCTTGCCACTGCCCTCCGCACCGTTTCCCGTCTCCCCGTTGCGCAGCTTGTGGCTGGCCGTGGCCTTGTCGATGGGCGCCGCCATCTCGCTGGGCATCACGCGGTTTGCCTATGCCTTGTTGTTGCCGCCCATGCGGGAAGACCTGGGCTGGTCGTACACGCTGGCGGGCGGCATGAACACGGTGAACGCGCTGGGCTATCTGCTGGGCGCTCTGGCCACACCCTTGCTGTTGCGGCGTGTGGCCCCGGGGGCGGTGCTGGTGGCAGGTGCGGTGATGGCCACGGTGTTCATGGGCCTGAGCGGATTCTTCACGCAGGCGGTGCCCTTGCTGGTGCAGCGCCTGCTGGCCGGTGGGGCCAGTGCGCTGGTGTTCATTGCGGGTGGCCTGCTGGCGGCGCGGCTGGGCGCCCAGGTGCCGGGGCGCAGCGGTTTGTTGCTGGGCCTGTACTACGGCGGCACGGGCTGGGGCATCAGCCTGTCGGCCTTGCTGGTGCCTGCGGTGCTGGCGGTGGCCCCTGCGCCGCATGGTTGGACCTGGGCCTGGTGCGCGCTGGCGCTGGCCTGCGTGGCGGCCACGGTGGCGCTGCTGTGGCCTGCGCGGGTGTTGAACGGGCTGTCCGCACCCGTGGCGGCCGCACCCGGGAGCACACCTGCGGCCGCAGTGCCCGAGCGGGTGCGCTGGCGGGCGCTGGCCCCTGCGCTGCTGGGCTATGGCCTGTTTGGCGTGGGCTATATCGGCTACATGACCTTTGTGGTGGCGCTGCTGCGCGAGCAGGGTCGGGGTGCGGGCGAGGTGACGCTGTTCTATGCCCTGCTGGGGCTGGCCGTGGTGCTGTCGTCGCGCATCTGGGCCGGGCTGCTGGACCGCAGCCGGGGCGGCGAGGCACTGGCGCGCTTGAATGCGCTGTTGGGCTTGGCCACCATCCTGCCCGCCATCACGGGCGCGTGGCCGGTGGTGCTGGCGTCGGGGCTGCTGTTTGGCGGGGTGTTTTTGTCGGTGGTGGCATCGACCACAGCGCTGGTGCGGCACAACCTGCCGCAGGCGCTGTGGGCCAGCGGAATCAGCGCGTTCACCATCGTGTTTGCGGCCGGGCAGATCGTGGGGCCCACGGTGGTGGGCTGGATTGCCGATGGGCCCGGGGGCCTGGCGCGCGGGCTGGTGTTCTCGGCCTGCGCGTTGTGGGTGGGGGCGCTGGTGGCTTGGCGGCAGAAGCCGCTGTAGCGCAACTGGAGTTTTGGCCGCGCGTCGAGCTGCGCGCTCCCAATCGATACTGGCGGGACCTAGGCCAGGAACGCCGAGCAAGGGCCGCCCCGCAGCGAGGGCATTGTCCCCCTGCCCGCGTAGCGAGAGCGGGGGGAGGGGGGAGGGCGCGCAGCGCCTCAGGGGGTGTCCCTATTTCAGCAAGCCTTCGGCCTTCATCGCGGCTTGCACTGCGGGGCGGGCACCCACGCGTTCACGGTAGGCCGCCAGGTTGGCCAGGCCGGAGATATCGAGCTTGGTGGGCTGGGTCCAGTTGGTCACGGTGAACAGGTAGCCGTCGGCCACGGTGAACTGGTCGCCCATCAGGTACTGCTTGCCGGCGAGCTGGCCATCCACCCACTGCAGGCGTTGCAGCAGGCGCTCGCGCACCATGGGCTTGTACTCTTCGGGGGTGGCGGGGTTGAACAGGGGGCTGAAGCCCTTGTGCAGCTCGGTGCCGACGAAGGTCAGCCACTCTTGCAGGCGGTAGCGCGCCAGGGTGCCGTTGGCCGGGGCGAGCTGCTTGTCGGGCACCTGATCGGCAATGTATTGCACGATGGCCGGGCCTTCGCGCAGGCGCTCGCCGTTGTCCAGCTCCAGCACGGGCACGTAGCCCAGCGCATTGATGGTGTAGTAGTCGGTGCCGTCCTGCAGCTTGTGGCTCTTGGTGCTGGCCAGCACGGGGGTGTAGGCCAGGCCGGCCTCTTGCAGGGCGATGTGGGGAGACAGGGAGCAGGCGCCGGGGGAGTAGTAGAGCTTCATGGATCGGTCCTTGAAAACGGTCGGAAACTGCCGATCCTATGCGCTGCGCCGGATTCTTGCAGGCGCCGGGGCGCAACCCCGGCGCCCGCTGCGTGGTGCAGCGGGAGGGGTCGCGTCAGCTGTCGTATCCGGGCAGGTCGCGCTGCACCTTGCGCAGCAGCGCGGGCCAGGCAAAGGCGCCGCCCAGGCCGCCGGTCTGCACGCGCATGGCCTGGGCCACGCCGCTCACGATCTGCGGGTTCACCTGCGTGAGTTCGCCGCCGGCCTGCGCGTCGATCTGGATGCGGCAGGTGTTCTCGAAGGTGTACATCGACAAAAATGCGTCGGCAATCGTCTTGCCCACCGTCAGCAGCCCGTGGTTGCGCAGCATGAGGAAGTTGGCTTCGCCCAGGTCGGCCTGAAGGCGCGGCTTCTCCTCGTCGCGGAAGGCCACGCCTTCGTACTCGTGGTACGCCAGCGAGCCCAGCACAAAGGTGCTTTGCTGGCTGATGGGCAGCACGCCGCCCTTTTGCGCGCTGACAGCCACGCCGGCGCGTGTGTGGGTGTGCAGCACGCAGCCGGCCTCGGGCCGGGCCTCGTGCACGGCGCTGTGGATCACGAAGCCTGCCGGGTTGACGGGGAAGGGTGAGTCGTGCAGCTTGTTGCACGCCATGTCCACCTTGATCAGGCTCGATGCCGTGATCTCATCAAACATGAGGCCGTAGGGGTTGATGAGGAAGTGGTGCTCGGGCCCCGACACCGACTCGGGCAGCTTGGCACTGATGTGGGTGAAAACCAGGTCGCTCCAGCCGTACAGCGCGACGAGCCGGTAGCACGCTGCCAGGTCGCAGCGCAGTTGCCATTCTTCGGGACTGACGCTGTCCTGCAGCGAGGGGATATTGAGCATGGTGTGGAGTCTCCGTTGTTGTGGGGTGAGAAGACTCCACTGTAGGGCGGGGCGACGGCCGGGTCTGTCAGGCAGGCTACACCAGGGACCAGATACAGAGGGCTTTGCTTCACTATTGATAGCGGTATGAGCTTGTTTCACTAGCGCAATCGGCCGTTTTGGCACAAATTTTATGATTCAAACCACCGCGGCTGGGCTCACGGGCCGATGGGTCCTTCATCGGCCAGCGGTCAGGCGGCCTGCGGAATCGATGCGCGCATGCCCGCGTTCAGCAGGTTCCAGGCGTTGATGACGGCGATGGCAAAGCCCAGGTCGGAAATCTCGGCGTCGGAGAACAGGGCCTTCAACTTGGCGTATTCGTCATCATTTGCGTCGCTGTGGGGCGTGGCGGTGATGATCTCGGCCCAGCGGAAGGCGGCGCGTTCGCGTTCGCTGAAGAACGGTGCCTCGCGCCAGCCGGCCACGGCGTTGAGGTGGCGCGGGTCGGCGCCGTCCTTGACCAGTGCGCTCCAGTGCATGTCCATGCAGTAGGCGCAGCCGTTGATCTGCGAGACACGCAAGAAGACCAGCTCGGCCAGGCGTGTGCCCAGGGGGCCTTTCTTGACGGTTTCAGAGACGTTGACAAGGCCCATGAAGGCCTTGGACGACAGTTGGTGGTAGGGCAGGCGGGCGCTGTGTTGCGACATGGATAACTCCTGGGTCATGGCAGTGGGTTGAAAACGGGCGTGAAAGACGGCGCGGGCGTGTCGCCTTGATGCCGTCTTCCATACCCTTCAAGACGCTGCGCCGTGCCGGGTTGTGACAGGGGTCCTGCGTTTTTTCTGCCCTGGCGCACTCGCCTGAGTTGCCCGCGTGGTGGTGTGCGCGTGCCTTTACAGCGGCAGCGTGGCCGGAATGCCCGCCAGCTTCTCCGGGTTGCGCACCGCGTAGATGGCCACGATGCGCTTGCCATCGGTCACGAACGCCTGGGCCGACTCGATGCGCCCGTCCACATAGCGCAGCAGGCCCGGCTCGCCGTTGATGAGTGCCATGCGGTACACCACTTGCGCGCCCAGGCGGCGGAACAGCGCCCAGTACAGGTTGGTGATGCGAAACGGCCCCACCAGCGGCTTGGGGAACGAGGGCACGATGCCGCCGCCGTCGCCGATGAGCTGGGCGTCTTCGCTCAGCAGCGCCTCGATGGCGTGGCGGTCGCCGCTTTGGGCGGCATTCATGAAGCGTTGCAGCAGCTGGTGGTGCACCGCCTGCGGCACCTCAAAGCGGGTGCGCGCCTGCTGCACGCGCTCGCTGGCGCGGTGCACCATCTGGCGGCAGCTGGCCTCGGTCTTGCCCAGCTGGGCGGCGATCTCGGGGTAGTCGTAGTCGAACACCTGGCGCAGCAAAAAGGCCGCGCGCTCCTCCGGCCCCAGCCGCTCCAGCACATACATAAAGGCCACCGACAGCTCGCCCGCCAGTTCCGCCGCCGACTCGGGCGTGTGCGCGTCCAGCTCCACCAGCGGCTCAGGCAGCCACCAGCCCACATAGGCCTCGCGCTCGGCCTTGAGCGCGCGCAGCCGGTCAATGGACAGCCGAGTGACGATGGTCACCAGCCAGGCCTCGGCCGATTGCAGGGTGCTGGCGTCGGTGCGGCTCCAGCGCAGCCAGGCGTCCTGCAGCACATCCTCGGCATCGGCCCGCACGCCCAGCATGCGGTAGGCAATGCCGAAGAGGCGGGGGCGCAGGGTGGTGAACGGGTCGGTGGTGGTCATGGCAACGGCGGTGGAGTGCTTTCAGTGAAGCACAGACGGCGCACACCTGCGGTTTGTGACAGCCAGGCTTGGAACTATCGTTTTTATAGCTGCTAGTGCATGTGGCACTAGCGCTTGAGTTCTCTTTGGGGCTTGAAACGCCTGCAGTGTCCCTCCGAGGCACAGGGGGACAGGCTACGGGCGCGGGGCTGGCTGCGTCAGCGATTCCAGCCTCGACAGGTAGTGCATGGCGTGCGCCTGGCTGCTGCCGCACATCTCGGCAGAGGGCATCAGCCCCGCGCACACCGCCGGGCGCCCGGGCTGCCCAAAGATGCGGCAGCGCGCATCGTCCCCCAGCTGAATGCAGCGCACCCCGGCCGGCTTGCCCAGTGGCATACCGGGGATGGGCGAGCTGATGGAGGGGGCGGTGCAGCAGGCGCCGCAACCGGGGCGGCAGTCCACGGGCGGGCGGCCTTATTGGCCGTTGGCGGGCTGCAGGCGGCTGGCCGCCCACAGCACCTGGTCCACTACGGCGCGCACGCGGTCGCGGTGGGCTGGCTGGATGAGGGCGCCGCTGTCGTCAAACGCGCTGCCGGCTGAGCCCAGCGCAAACGCCTTGGGTGCGAGCCAGCATTCGGCGTTGATCAGCAGGGGCGCCAGGTGGCTTTGCGAGCGCAGGCCGCCCAGGGCGCCCGGCGAGGCACTCAGCATGCCCACGACCTTGCCGCGAAAACTCTTGCCACCGTCCTGCCAATCGGGGTTGCCCTTGACGGGGCTGGAGGCCCAGTCGATGGTGTTCTTGAGCAGGGCGGTGTAGCTGCCGTTGTACTCGGGCGAGCAGATGATCCAGGCCGGGTGTTGCCAGAGGATTTCCTTGAGCCGGATTACATCGGCCGGTGTGCCCTGGGATTCGAGGTCGGCGTTGTACAGCGGGATATTGAAGTCGGACAGCTCCATCAGCGTGACCTGCGCACCCGCATCGCGCGCAATGGCAGCGGTGGCGTGGGCCAGTTTGCGGTTGAAGGATTGCTGGCGGGTGCTGCCCGCGAAGATGAGGAGGGAGGGGGTGGTGGTCTGGGGCATGGTGCCTGCGATTGAATCACAGGCGCGCAGCAGGAATCCTGCGGGATGGACGGGGCGAGGAAAATGGTGGGCAACACGCCATAGACTCGGGCACACCGATTCACGGTGATCATATAAAGGACCACTTGCAATGCAGTCTGTGAAAAACTGGATGCGTACCAATCGGCGATTTGTTCTGTCGGCACTCGGGGCCCTGGCCGCAGGCGGGCTGACCGGTTGTGGCGGGGGTGGTTCCGGTGGCGATGCGCCCCCGCCTGAAGAGGCTAAGCCTGTAGGAACATGGCTGGGTGTTGTGAGCGACCTGAAGGAAGACGTGCGCTTTCTTGACATACCGCCGCCCGCCAGTACGGTTTTCCAGAATCAGACGTTGCGGCAGACCGCACACCTGTCGCTGGGCGGTGACCAGGTGCGCATCAAGTTTAGCAACCTGCATGGCAAGGCGTCTGTGCCGTTGGCGCGTGTGCGAGTGGCCCTGAGCACCGGGGAGGGATCGGTGGACGTAGCGACTGATGTGGCACTAACTTTCCAGGGGAGAGAGTCTGTTTCGATCCCTGCCGGTGGCGAGGTCTGGAGTGACAGGGTATCGATCCGCGTGCCCGACGGCGGCAACTTGGCAGTGAGTGTGTATGTGCGGGAGGTGGCCGATTCCACCACGGCGCACAGGTACGCGAACGCAGTCCAGCACTTGGCCTCTGGTGATTTGAGCAGTGCGGCGACCATGCCGTCCGCCGCTGATAACCTGCTCACATCGTGGCATTGGATGAGCGCGATTGATGTGTACAAGAAGGGCCCCGCCCGCGTGGTGGTGGCTTTCGGCGATTCGCTGACCGACGGCAATGGCTCCACTTTGGGCGCACACCAACGTTATCCCGATCTGTTGTCTTCGCGCTTGCTCAAGGCTGGCACAGGCGCTCCGGTGTCGGTGGTCAACGCAGGGCTGGGAGGTAACCGCTGGTTGCATGACCGGTTTGGCTTGAAGGGCGTTGAGCGCTTTCGGCGCGATGTGCTGGGGGTGTCGGGCGTGACGCATGCCATCGTACAGATGGGCATCAACGACATTGGTTTTCAGCAGGCCTGGACACCGGATGAGAAGGCGAATGCGGCGGAGGTTATCGCCAGTCTTGCGGCGGCGGTGGCCGCTGGGAAGGCTGCAGGAGTTCAGGTGTACCTTGCTACGTTGACGCCTTTCAAGGGCCACGTGTATTTCTCTGACGCGGGGGAGGAAATGCGCCAGGCGGTAAATACCTGGATTCGGACCAATACCGAAGTTGCAGGTGTGTTTGATTTTGATGCTGCAGTGCGTGACCCGTCCGAGCCCTCGCGCATCCTCGCTACATACCGCGACGCAGACAGCCTGCATCTGAATGATCTCGGCTATGCGCGAATGGTGGAGAGCATACCGCTCGAGAAATTCCGCTGAGCTACGAATGCTCCTTCGTGGCTTGGGTTGCCGATCTGGATAGCGTACGCCGCACCGATTCAGCAGCGACGGCTGATGATGTCGGCGGGGGGCTAGAGACGTCGAGCGAATTGCCAGAGTGCACAGTGCCGTGATGAACAAAACCAGACTGAGCAGAGCCCGCCACAGGTTGGCAGCATTCCATTGATCGCGCACCTGGGCCCAATCGGTTGGCAGGGCCTTGGGGGCTAGGCTTCGGTGGTCTAGTCCAGCAAACTGGTGTAGCGCTGGCGGGCAGCGGAACTGCAGAAACTCTTGCACGCGCTACATTTTGCCGTCGAGCAGGGTGCACTGCGCGCCGTGGTCCAGTGCCATCCATGGTGTCCAGCCTGCGCAGGTTCGTGGTACTTCCTGATCAGTGGGCAAGGGCAGAGCCCACACCACACCGTCTTCCATGGGTTCCACGTGAAACATCGCCGGCTGCTGGCGCAGTGTGGGGGTGATGGGCCAGAACAGGGCACCGTCCAGAAAGAATTTCTTGTTGGACTCCGCCCTGTCGCGGTCCAGGTAGTACAGTCGCCGCGCTCCACAGGTGCCGCCAGTGCTCGCCGGCTCGAAGCAGTGGCTGGCTGCGTTGCAGCTGCAGGCACTGAGCGCTGGTCCACCATGTCTATACGGCTGTCGGTGGCGGGCCGAGCACCTGGGTCAGGAAGAGGGTGAGGGGCGTAGAAACAGACACGGTCTGCGCAAAGTGGGAAAATCGCGGGTTGCCTGCTGGGGCGCCAGGTGCGCCCGCCGCCAGCAAGGCCGGTGTGCGGCGCCTTTGACAGGGCACCCTAGCGCACCGGGTGTTTTGATTGTCGGGCCCGCCAGGCCCCGGAGTGTCCCCATGTTGTACCCCCAGGAATTTGATGTGATCGTTGTCGGCGGTGGCCATGCAGGCACCGAGGCCGCGCTGGCCGCCGCGCGCATGGGCAGTAAAACGCTGCTGCTGACCCACAACATCGAGACGCTGGGGCAGATGAGCTGCAACCCCAGCATTGGTGGCATCGGCAAGGGCCACCTGGTGAAAGAGGTGGATGCGCTGGGTGGCGCCATGGCCCTGGCCACGGACGAGGGCGGTATTCAGTTCCGCATTCTCAACAGCTCCAAGGGCCCTGCGGTGCGCGCCACGCGCGCCCAGGCCGACCGCATTCTGTACAAGGCCGCCATCCGCCGCATGCTGGAGAACCAGCCCAACCTGTGGCTGTTCCAGCAGGCGGTGGACGACCTGATGGTGGAGGGCGACCGCGTGGTGGGCGCCGTGACGCAGGTGGGCATCCGCTTCCGCAGCCGCACCGTGGTGCTCACGGCGGGCACCTTTCTGGACGGCAAGATCCATGTGGGCCTGAACAACTACGCGGCCGGTCGGGCAGGGGACCCGCCGGCGGTGTCGCTGTCGGCGCGCCTCAAGGAGCTGAAGCTGCCGCAGGGCCGCCTCAAGACCGGCACGCCGCCCCGCATCGACGGGCGCAGCATCGACTTCTCGAAGTGCACCGAGCAGCCTGGAGACGGCATGCCCGGCGGCGTGAACGAGGGCACGGTGCCCGTTTTCAGTTTCATGGGTAGTGCCGCCATGCACCCGAAGCAGGTGCCCTGCTGGGTCACCCACACCAACGAGCGCACGCACGAGATCATCCGCAGCGGCTTTGACCGCAGCCCCATGTTCACCGGCAAGATCGAGGGCGTGGGCCCACGCTACTGCCCCAGTGTGGAAGACAAGATCAACCGTTTTGCCGACAAGGACAGCCACCAGATTTTTCTGGAGCCCGAGGGCCTGACCACGCACGAGTATTACCCCAACGGCATCAGCACGAGTTTGCCGTTCGACATTCAGTACGACCTAGTGCGCAGCATGAAGGGCTTGGAGAACGCGCACATCCTGCGCCCCGGCTACGCCATCGAGTACGACTACTTCGACCCGCGCTCGCTCAAGAGCAGCTTCGAGACCCGCCAGATCCAGGGCTTGTTCTTTGCTGGGCAGATCAACGGCACCACGGGCTATGAAGAGGCGGCAGCCCAGGGCCTGTTCGCGGGCATCAACGCTGCGCTGCAGTGCCGGGGGGAAGTCGCCTGGCTGCCCGGCCGCGATGAAGCCTACCTGGGCGTGCTCGTAGACGACCTGATCACCAAGGGAGTGACCGAGCCCTACCGCATGTTCACCAGCCGGGCCGAGTTCCGCCTGCAGCTGCGCGAGGACAACGCGGACATGCGCCTGACCGAAGCGGGCCGCAAGATGGGCTTGGTGGACGACGCGCGCTGGGATGCGTTCAGCCGCAAACGCGATGCGGTTTCACGTGAAACAGAACGCCTGAAGGCCACCTGGGTGAACCCCCGCAACCTGCCTGCCGCCGAATCGGAGCGGGTGTTGGGCAAGAGCATCGAGCATGAATACAACCTGTTCGAGCTGCTGCGCCGCCCGGATGTGAGCTACGCCAACCTGATGTCCATGGATGATGGCAAGTACGCATCTGCCGATGTTTCACGTGAAACCCTGGGTGACCTGAGTGACCCGGTGGTGGAGCAGGTGGAGATTGCCGCCAAGTACGCAGGCTACATTGACCGCCAGAAGGGCGAGGTGGAGCGTGCTGCGCATTTCGAAAAACTGCGCCTGCCCCCCGATCTGGACTACATGCAGGTCACGGCCTTGAGCATCGAGGCGCGCCAAGTGCTCACCCGCCACCGGCCCGAGACGCTGGGCCATGCCTCCCGCATCACGGGCATTACGCCTGCGTCGATCTCGCTGCTGATGGTGCATTTGAAAAAGGGTGGGTTCAAGGAGTTCGTCGTGGCACCCGCCATGCCATCCAAGGCAGAAGGCGAAGTGGCGGCATGACGATGGCGGTGAACAACAACCACGACAGCCTGCGCCAACAATTGCAAGCCGGGGTCGACGCTCTGGCGCTGGGCCTGAGCGATGCGCAGGTTTCCCTGTTGATGGATTTCCTGGCGCTGCTGCAAAAGTGGAACAAGGTCTACAACCTGACTGCTGTGCGTGACCCGCAGGAGATGATGACGCACCACCTGCTGGACAGTCTGGCCGCCGTGGCGCCGCTGCGGCGGCATGTCGCGGGCCTGCAGCAGGGTGGGCTGGCGGCGGTGAAGCTGCTGGATGTCGGATCGGGCGGCGGCCTGCCCGGTGTGGTGTTTGCCATCTGCTGCCCTGATGTGGATGTGAGCTGCGTGGACACCGTGGGCAAGAAGGCGGCCTTCATCCAGCAGACAGCAGTGGCGCTCAAGCTGCGCAACCTGCACGGCGTGCATGCACGGGTCGAGACGCTGAGCACGCCGTTCGATGTCATCAGCTGCCGCGCGTTTGCCTCGTTGCCAGACTTCGTGACATGGTCGCGCAGCGCACTGGCAGTGCCCCACGGCGCGTGGCTGGCTATGAAAGGCAAACACCCCCATGAGGAAATCGCTGCGCTACCTGGAGATGTGGCGGTGTTTCACGTGGAACAGCTCACGGTGCCGGGCCTGGACGCGGAGCGCTGCATCATTTGGATGAAGCCCGCCTGATCTCGGGGCGCTGACTTTTCGGCGGGTGGGGCAGGGGGCTCGCGTAAACTCGGCTCCTCACCCGGGTGCATCTTTCGGTCGCACCCTCCCCGCGCACCAGGAGAAACCATGTTCGGCATCGCAGACTACGGCGCCTTTGTCGCCGCCATCGTGTTGTTCCTGCTTATTCCGGGCCCTGGCAATCTGGCGCTCATCACCTCCACCAGCAAGGGTGGTATTCGCGGCGGCCTAGCGGCCACCATGGGCGTGATTGCGGGCGACCAGGTGCTGATGTGGGCGGCAGTGGCTGGTGTGGCTGCGTTGCTCGCCACCTACCCCACGGCCTTCCACGCGGTGCAGTGGCTGGGGGCCGCCTACCTGGCGTGGCTGGGTTTCAAGATGGTCACGGCCAAACCCGGCGCACAACCCATCCTCAACATCCAGCCGCGCCACTATTTCAAGCAGGCCGGGCTCATCACCTTGCTCAACCCCAAGGCCATCGTGTTCTACATGGCGTTTTTTCCGCTGTTTGTGGACCCGGCCCGGCATCAGGGGCTGCTGACTTTTGGTGTGATGGCGGCCACGGTCGCGGTGCTGACGTTTGTCTACGGGCTGGTCGCCGTGCTGCTCACGCACCACGTGGCCGAGCGCATGCGCGCCAACCCGCGCATCGGCCGCGTGCTGGAGAAAGTGGCGGGCGTCTTTCTGATCGGCTTTGGCATCAAGCTGGCCATCTCCAAATAAAACAACAACGACAACAACACGGACTGCAACACCCACATGGCCAAAATCTTTTGCGTTGCCAACCAGAAGGGTGGCGTTGGCAAGACCACCACCACCGTCAACCTCGCCGCCGGGCTGGCCAAGATCGGCCAGCGTGTGCTGATGGTGGACCTGGACCCGCAGGGCAACGCCACCATGGGCTCGGGCGTGGACAAGCGCAGCCTCGACCTCACGGTGTACGACGTGCTGCTCGAATCCGCCTCGGTCAAAGAGGCGGCCGTGCTGTCGGAAAAATGTGGCTACTGGGTGCTGGGCGCCAACCGCGAACTGGCGGGTGCCGAGGTGGAGCTGGTGGCGCTGGAGCACCGCGAAAAGCGCCTGAAGGCCGCCCTGGCCGAGGCCGATTCCGACTACGACTTTGTGCTCATTGACTGCCCGCCGTCACTCTCCATGCTCACCCTCAACGGCCTGTGCAGCGCACACGGCGTGATCGTGCCCATGCAGTGCGAATACTTTGCGCTGGAAGGCCTGACCGACCTGGTCAACACCATCAAGCAGGTGCACGCCAACCTCAATACCGACCTGCAGATCATCGGCCTGCTGCGCGTGATGTTCGACCCGCGCATCACGCTGCAACAGCAGGTCAGCGACCAGCTCAAGGGCCACTTTGGCGACAAGGTGTTCAACAGCGTGATCCCGCGCAACGTGCGCCTGGCCGAGGCGCCCAGCTACGGGCTGCCCGGTGTGGTGTTTGACCCGGCCGCCAAGGGCAGCCAGGCCTTTGTGGAGTTTGCGCAGGAGATGGTCGAGCGGGTGCACACCATGCCTGCAGCAGCCTCTTCCATGACAAAAATGGCCGCAGGCGCATGAGGAATATGCGCTGGTAGCTACCAAATTAATAGTAATGAAGGCATCCAACATCCTTCTGCTGCCCGGCTGGCAGAACTCTGGCCCCGACCACTGGCAAAGCCGCTGGGAGGCTGCGCACGGCTACCAGCGTGTGGAGCAGCACGACTGGATGCGTCCGCTGCGCGGCGACTGGTCGGCCCGCCTGGAAGAAACTGTGGCCGATGCCGAGGGCCCCGTGCTGCTGGCGGCGCACAGCCTCGGTTGCATCCTCACCGCCTGGTGGGCGGCGCACACCCGCCACGCTGCCAAGGTGCGCGGCGCGCTGCTGGTGGCGCCGGGCGATGTGGAGCGGCCCGACCTGGCTGCGCAGATCCACGGCTGGGCGCCCATTGCGCGCCAGCCGCTGCCGTTTCCGGCCGTGCTGGTGGGCAGCCGCAACGACCCGTACTGCAGCTTCGAGCGCGCCGAAGGGCTGGCCCAGGCCTGGAGTGCGCGGTTTGTGGACTATGGCGAGCGCGGGCACATCAATGCCGAATCCGGGCTGGGCGACTGGGACGAGGGGCGCGGCTGGCTGATGCAGCTCGCCACCCCGGTATGAACCGATGGGCCTTTTGGCGCAAGCGCCCGGATACGGCGGGTGCTGCACAGAGCCAATCACCCACGATGGCGCAGCGTCCTGTGGCGCTCTACTGGCCGCTCGATGCGCTGCAAGTGGTGTTGGCCTGGCTGCTGCCCAGCGGGGCGGTGGTGGTGGGCGCGCTGGGGCAGTTCATGCTGGCCCTGGTGCTGCTGGCCCTCGGGTTCGGTGTGTGGCTGCGCCTGTGGCGCAGTCGCAAGCGACGCCGCGTGGCGAGCCGCTCTGCGCGTTGATGTTTTGAACCCTTGTTGCCGACCCATGACCAAGATCAGCCTGCCCGCCATTGCCGACCAACTGCCCCGCGCCTGGAACTCCACGGTGGTGGGCCAGGCTGCGGGCGCCAACGTCAAGGTGCTGCGCATGGACGACGCGGCCTATCCCGACGAATCGCACGACTTTGACGAAGCGCTGTTGGTGCTGGACGGCTGCATGCGCCTCGCCCTGCAAGGGCAGGTCACCGAGGTGAACGCGGGCGAGGTGTTCATCGTGCCCGCTGGCGTGCCCCACGCCGTGGCGCCCGGCAGCCACGGCACGCTGGTCATCATCGACCGCTGATTCTTCCCCCCTTTCCCTTTTTCCTTTCGCGAGACGCATTTCATGGTCACCAAAAAACCCAAGGGCCTCGGCCGAGGCCTGGAAGCCCTGCTGGGCCCCAAGGTCGAAGACAAAGTGGAGCAGGCCCAGGCCGCCGAAGCGGGCCTGCCCAGCAGCCTGCCGCTCTCCGAGCTGGTGCCGGGTGTGTACCAGCCGCGCACGCGCATGGACGAGGGCGCGCTGTACGAGCTGGCCGAGTCCATCAAGGTCCAGGGCGTCATGCAGCCGATTCTTGTTCGTCGCCTGAGCGACGAACAAGCTCGGCTGCGCCGGCAGGAACGAGCATCGCAGGGGCCCTCCCCTGCGATGGGCGCCCTCAGCAAAGAGGGTGCGTTGTACGAAATCATTGCGGGCGAGCGGCGTTTTCGGGCCTCCCGCCTGGCGGGCCTGGCCGAGGTGCCGGTGCTGGTGCGCGATGTACCGGACGAGTCGGCCGCCGCCATGGCGCTCATTGAAAACATCCAGCGCGAGGACCTCAACCCGCTGGAAGAAGCCCAGGGCCTGCAGCGCCTGGTCAAGGAGTTTGGCCTGACGCACGAGCTGGCCGCGCAGGCCGTGGGCCGCTCGCGCAGCGCTGCCAGCAACCTGCTGCGCCTGTTGAACCTGGCTGAGCCCGTGCAGACCATGCTCATGGCGGGCGACATCGACATGGGCCATGCGCGCGCGCTGCTGTCGCTGGACCGCGCCGCGCAGATCACGGCCGGCAACCAGATCGCGGCCAAGAAGCTGTCGGTGCGCGAGGCCGAGGCCCTGGTCAAGAAGATCGGCGCCGAGTTCAGCTTGGTGCCGCAAAAACCCCAGAAGGAAAAGTCGCGCGACTTGAAGCGTGTGGAAGAAGAACTCTCGGACCTGCTCATGGCTGAGGTCGAGGTGCGCGTGAAAAAGCGCGTCAAGCGCCACGGCCGGGTGGAGGACATGGGCGAGCTGGCGATTCAGTTCGGCTCGCTCGAAGCTTTGAATGGCTTGATCGACCGCCTGCGCGGCTGATCGACCGCTGGTCCGGGGCGCGGCGCTGTCGCCGCGCAAACATGCGTGAAATAGCGCACACAAACGGTTTCCACAGGTAACTTGCAGGGGCACAATGCGTCCTTGCGGGGCCTACACTGCGCTGCGTTCAACACACCCGGGTTGACCGCAAGGCCTCTTCACAGGGCGGCGACGACGCTGCTTTGCGGCCCACGATGGTTTGCCGGGTGATCCATGTATCTCCTGGAGCAGACCCCCATGACCTCTTTGCGCTTCGTCCTGACCCCCGCCTGCCTGGCCGTTGGCCTGTGCATCGCCAGCCTGGGCGCCCAGGCCCAAACCACGAAAGCCCCCAAAGTCCAGCTGTGGATGGATGTTTCCACCGGCACCATGGCGGGCATGCCCGAGATGGACAGCCTGCCCGGTGGCGGCGGCATGCTCGGCGGCCTGATGGGGGGGGTGGGCGGTGGCGCGCAGGGCAGGGCGGGTGGTGGTAACACGTCCTACGGCCACGCCCGCGCCATGTCCATCATGCCGCCGCGTGTCATCGACATCGCCTTGCACAACACCCTGCGCCCCGGCGTCGAAGCCAGCCAGGCCATACCGCCTGGCATGCGCATGGGCGAATCCCTTCCGCTGATTCCGCCCCGTGCCCAGCCCACCCAGACCGAGCCGGGCGAGGTGCCGCAGGAATACCAGCAGCACCAGCCCAAGGGCCGCATCCTGTTGTACTGGGGCTGCGGCGCCTCGGTGCGTGCGGGCCAGCCGCGCGTCATCGATCTGGCGCGCGCCAAGCCGACCGACTACGCACAGGCCTTTGCCGGCCGCGCCGTGCCCGACCGGGGGCCGCGCGTGGGCCCGGCCTATGCGCTGTACCCCAACGAACGCAACCAGGTGAGCCTGTCGCGGGACAGCTCGCTGGTGGGCGAACACCAGGTGCGCGGCGACGGTGTGCCTGCGTCCATGAAGTTCACGCTGGGTGCGGCACAAGACCTCATGCCCGCCATCGACCTGCGCACCACCGGCAAGCCGCAGGACAGCATGGGCACCAGCTGGCAGCCCGTGCGCAATGCGCGCGCCTATTACCTGCACGCCATGTCGCAAAGCGGGGACGACCTCATCATGTGGTCCAGCGCCGAGACGCCAGACACGGGCATGGGCCTGTTCGACTACCTCTCCCCTGCCACCATTGACCGCTGGCTCAAGGAGCGCGTGCTGCTGCAGCCCGAGACCACGCAATGCGCGATCCCCCAAGGCATCTTTGCAGGCGGCGGGCGCGATGCCACGCCCATGCTGCGCATGATGGCCTACGGTGGCGAGAGCCACATCGTGTACCCACCCCGCCCGACCGACCCCAAGGCCGCGTGGGAGCCTGAATGGGCGGTGCGCGTGCGTGTGAAGTCGCACACCATGGCCATGCTGGGCGAAGAGATGCAGGGACGCCGTGGTGGCATGGGCGCGGCACCCGGCGCACCGTCGGGTGGTACAGGCGCTTACTCCAGCGGCATGGGCGGTGCACCCGCAGGCCAGCCGCCGGCAGGCGACGGCGGCACGGACGCGGGCAACGTGGTCAACCCCGTCAATCTGCTGCGCGGCATTTTTGGCCGCTGAGAACGGAGAACCATGCTCGCCCTGCGCATGCCCTGGCCCCTGCCCGCACTGGCGGCGTGGGCGTGCGCGTGGCTGATCTTTGTGGCGCTGCAGCGCGCGGTTCCCCCGGTGGCCGCCTTGCTGGCGGCCTGCCTTCTTGGCACGGCTGCCAGTGTGCTGGGCGACAGCTGGTGGCGGCGCGGGCTGATTGCCGCAGGGTTCCCGTTGTCGCTGGCGCTGCTCGGGGCGGCCAGCCTGCCTACCTGGGCGTGGCTGGTGCCGCTGTCGCTGTTGCTGCTGGTCTACCCACTCAATGCGTGGCGCGATGCGCCCCTGTTCCCCACGCCGCGCCATGCGCTGCAGTCTCTGGCCGTGCAGGCCCCGCTGCCTTTGGGTGCGCGGGTGCTCGATGCGGGCTGTGGCCTGGGCGATGGCCTCAAGGCCTTGCGCCATGCCTACCCTGCCGCCCAGCTCGAAGGGCTGGAGTGGAGCTGGCCGCTGCGCCTGCTGTGCGCCCTGCGCTGCCCCTGGGCGAGGGTGCAGCGTGCCGACATGTGGAAGGCCGACTGGAGCGCCTACCAGATGGTGTACCTGTTCCAGCGGCCCGAGAGCATGGCCCGCGCAGCCGCCAAGGCCCAGGCCGAGCTGGCCCCCGGTGCATGGCTGGTGAGCCTGGAGTTTGCGGTGCCTGGCTGGCTGCCCAGCGCCCAGCTGCGTGCGCCCGGCGGGCGGGTGGTGTGGCTGTACCGCATGCCGCGCCAGCAGCAGGAGGGATGACATGCATGCCATGCACTCCATGCGCCAGTGCTTGTGTCCGTCTGTGTCGCGGGCCCCACACGGTTACAGAAAAGATACAAGCTTTTGCTACATTGCGCGGCTGGCTACAACCCCATACATAACAACCAAGAAACTCACAGCCAGAGGGGGCCGCACACAGCACGTATCCGCGCCGGGAGGGGGCGCACGGGCTGCCAGCACCCGCCTTGACCGGACTTCTACCACGCACGCCGTATTCACAGCACCCTCCCTCTGGCGGGGTGTTGCACGGCTGCGCGTGGTAAGCGCGGGGTGTTTCTGGTGAGCAACCGACCGATCTGCAAGGAGCATCCATGACCGCCCACCCATCCCGTTTCCGCCTGCGCCTGCTGTGGGCACTGGCGCTGAGTGCTGCCCTCACCGGCTGTGCCACGATGCAAAGCCACGACAAGGTGGCCACCGACATGCAGACCGCCGGGCGCGGTGGCGGCATCCCAGCCGCGCTGGCCAGCCTGGAGAGCACGGCCAAGACCGAGGAAGAAAAAACGGCGCTGCTCTACAACATGGAACGCGGCGAGCTGCTGCGCATGGACCGCCGTTACCCCGACAGCACCAACGCCTTCCTGCTGGCCGACAACAAGGTCAAGGAATGGGAAGAAACCGCCAAGACCAATC
Source organism: Acidovorax sp. (assembly GCF_016783915.1). GTDB lineage: Bacteria > Pseudomonadota > Gammaproteobacteria > Burkholderiales > Burkholderiaceae_C > Acidovorax. The sequence goes on along the minus strand of NZ_JADHVT010000007.1, from coordinate 10,747 downwards.
CCTCCAAGCTGATGGGCACCGTGGGCGCTGCGCTGATCAGCGAACGCCTGAAGGTCTACGAAGGCCAGGACTACGAAAAAGTATGGGTGACCACGCGCCTGGCGCTCAACCGCATGGCCGTGGGCGATTTTGAAAACGCCCGCGTGGACATCAAGCGCACGCACGAGCGCGAAGCCATCATTGCCGAGTTCCGCGCCAAGGAAACCCTGGCCGCCGAAGAAGAAGCCAAGTCCAAGGGCGCCACATCGGGTGGCAAGGAGCTGAATGGCTACCCTGTCGAGACCCTCAACGACCCCGAGGTGCTGGCGCTCAAGAACGGCTACTCCAACGCCCTGAGCCACTATCTGGCAGGCTTCCTGTACGAAATGCTCAACGAGCCCGGCCTGGCAGCGCCCGGCTACCGCAAGGCCATCGAGCTCAAGCCCGACACCCCCGTGCTCGAAGAAGGCCTGCGCGGCCTGGACAACCGCACCGGCTTCACCTGGAAGCGCCGCCAGCGCATGACCGACGTGCTCTTCATCGTCGAAGCCGGTGACGCGCCTGCACGCAAGCCCAAGGCCTTCACCATCCCTGTGCCCACCGGCCGTGGCCTGGTCACCGCCAGCATTTCGTACCCCGTGATCGAACCCTCCAAGGACGCGCCCCTGACGGTGGTCTCGGCCGCTGGCACCGACCTCAAGCTCGAAAAAGTGGTCGACGTGAACGTGATGGCCCGCCGTGCGCTCAAGGACGAAATGCCCGGCATGGTGCTGCGCGGCTTCACCCGCGCCGTGGCCAAGGGCGTGCTGCAGAACGAGCTGCAAAAGCGTGGCGGTCTGATTGGCGGCCTGATTGGTGCCGCTGCCTCGGTGGCCACCGAACAGGCGGACGACCGCCTGTGGCGCATGCTGCCCGGCCGCGTGTATGTGGCCCGTGGCTACCTGCCCCCCGGCGAGCACACTGTCACCATCAATGGCCGCCAGTTGCCCCAGCCGATCAAGATCGACGGCCAGTACGCCCTGGTGCCTCTGCGCATGTATGACAACAGCGTGCTGATCGGCGACGTGGCCATGCTGGGCCAGCTGCCCACGGTGGCGGCCGCACCCCAGCCGGCTCCCGCCGCAGCAGCGGCACCCGCGGCCCCGGTGCGCACCACCAACAACAACCGCGCCCGCACCGTGCCCTCGTCCACCGTCAAGCCCACGGCCGCCCAGCCCGCAGCGGCTGCCAAGAACTGACCCCTGTTTCTGACCCCATTCAAGGAGCCTCTGGCATGAGAACCCGTTTTGTCCCCGCCGCGATCCCTGCAGTGCTGTGCGCGGCCCTGATGACCCTGGCTGGCAACGCCAGCGCCCAGTTGCACGACCCCGCCACGCCGCTGGCCGTGGCCGCCAAGGTGGCGCTGCGTGGTGAGGCCAACAGCATCGCCGTGCGCGAGATGCGCATCGTGCGCAAGAACGACATCCTGGTGGTGCAGGCCGACATGGCCAACATGGGCCGCACAGACCGCACCGTGTTCTACCGCTTCAAGTGGCTGGACAACGTGGGCAACCAGGTGGGCGACGGCGAATCGTGGAAGCAGATGAGCGTGCTCGGTCTGGGCCAGCAGACCGTCAAGAGCGTGGCGCCCACCAGCGCCGCCGTGGACTTGCGCCTTGAGATGAATGTGGAGCCGCGCTGACGCGCTGCGCCAATCCCTGTTTGAGTGAGGAGTAAACCAGCATGAACACCAAGAACCGCATCCAGCGCAGCGCGCTGATCCTGGCCTTTGCGGCCAGCACCCTGGCTCTGTCGGCCTGCCAGAACCTGTCGTCCCCCACCGTGCGTTTTGACCGCCAGGTCAACTACGGTGACGCCAAGGCCGTCGAGCTGGTGACCAACGAGTTCAGCTCCACCGACCTGCAGATGATTGCCGAGAAGATGACCGGCGGTTTGCTCGAAACCGGCATCTTCCAGGGCCGCCCCACGGTGACGATCTCCACCGTGAAGAACAAGACCAGCGAGTACATCGACACCACCAACGTGATGAACTCCATCCAGACCGCGCTGGTCAAGTCGGGCAAGGTACGTTTTGTGCGCTCCATCAACGAAATGCAGGCCGGTGTGGACGAGCTGCAGCGCCAGAACCAGAGCGGCCTGTACAAGCAGGGCACCACCGCCAAGGTCGGCCAGATGACCGCCGCCAAGTACAGCATGGAAGGCGAGCTGACCAGCATCGTTAAGCAGAACAACAGCACCAAGGACGTGTACTACAAGTTCACGCTGAAGCTGTTTGATGTGCAGGAAGGCACGATCGAATGGCAGGACGAGAAAGAGATTCGCAAGACCAGCAAGCGCTGATCTGTCCCAAGGAGCACACCATGCAACGCAGAATCACCCTCCACACGGCCCTGGCCGTGATCGCGGCCACCACGCTGGCCTGGGGCACGGGCGCGCAGGCGCAGCAGCCCGGCGCCGCGCCCAAGATCGCCGTGACCGACCTGGCCTATGCCCAGCGCGTGTCCGAATACTTCATGGCCGGCACCTACCAGCGCAGCAGCCAGATGAGCGCCCAAGGCAGCCAGGGCGGTAGCCACAGCCACGGCATGTACGGCGGCGGGGGCTCGTACTCGGGCCAGCAGTCCATGCAGGCGTCCGAGCAGGCCAGCGGCACCTACGTGGCCGGGCGCTACAGCTACATCGAGCAGCGCGAGCTGGGCGGCTACACCAACGACATCAAGGGCGCCATCCTGCAGGGCACGTACTTCCGCCTCGTGCAGGGCAAGGGCTTTGACGCTGGCAAGCCCCAGCCCAGCAAGGCCGAGCAGGTGCTCAACCAGGTGCAGGGCGGCAAGATGGCCACGCCCCAGGCACAGCCCCAGGTCAACGACGTGATCACCCGCATCAAGAAGGGCGAGTTCAACGGCGCCGACTATGTGCTGTTCGGCGTGGTCTCCAGCATCGAGTTCACCGATGCGCTCTCGCCCCTGCAGGGCACCACCAGCGCCACGCGCCAGTACGGCCTGCAGCTGCTGGCCGACTTCTCGCTCATCAACACCAAGACGTACGAGATCAAGGCTGCGTTCTCCGCCCAGGGCGAGGGCAACGACACCAAGATCCTGTCGATCCGTGGCGACATCGCGCCTCCCAACCGGGCCAAGGTGATGCGTGAAACCTCGCTGTCGCTGGCGCAGGACGTGTACCAGCAGCTCGCCATTCAACTGGGCTACACCGACGCCAACCTGGCGCGCGGCGTGCGCCCGCCCGTGGTGTACCAGCAGGGCGGCCAGTCCATGCCCGTGCCGCAACCCCAGCAGCCTGAGCAGGTGCTGATCCTCAAGTAAGCCGCAGTGCATGCCACCCACCGTGCGAGGTAGGCCATTGCAGACAACGCACCGCTCCCCGGCGACAGCTCCAGCTGCTGCCGTGTGGTGTCCCAAGGCCAGCTCTGTGCTGGCCTTTTTTGCGTCCGCCGCTGTGGCCTTGGTGCTGGGCGGTTGTGTGGTTGCGCGCCCGGTTGCGAATGGCGCGACCGATGCTGCATCAGCGTCACCACTGGGCGCGAACGAGCCAGCGCCTGTGGAGGGCGCAGGGTTTGCGCTGCGGAGCCTGCCCGGAGTCGGCGACTCCGTGCTCCAGGCCCTGCAGCGCGAGGAACGTGCGGCGCCGCTGCGCTACCGCGTGATCGTTGTCCCCGGCTCGGGCTGCGCAGGCATGGGGCCGATCGCGGACCGCTACTTTGCGGGCCTGCTGCACGCCCAGGTGCTGGTGCTGCACAAGCCTGGGGTGGACCCTCAGGCGCGTACAGCCCCCGCCGATTGCCCGCACCTTTTTGTGTGGCGGGACAGGCATTCCACCTGGCTGGCACACGCGCGTGTGGCCTTGCGCGCCGACGCGGCCTTGCGCCAGGGGCAACCCGTGGTGCCGCAGCTGCTCGTGGGCATCTCGGAGGGGGCAGAGCTGTTGCCGGCGCTCGCCGCTGAAGTGCCGCACCTGGCGGGCCTGGTGCTCATCGGCGCCAGCGGCCTGGACCCGCAAGAGTCCGGCGCGCTGCAGGCACACCGCCTGGGCGCGGAGGCCGACTGGACCGCGCTGTCGCGGATCGTGGCGGGCGCGCCACCCGACACCGTGGTGGTGCAGGGGCGCAGCCTCGGCTACTGGCGCGACTTGTGGAACTGGCCGTTGACCTTGCCACTGCTGCGAGGCCCCTGGCCCCTGTTGCAGGTGTGGGGCGCCGACGATGCGCTGGTGCCCGCCGTTGCCTACACGCGTTTTGCGGAATTGGCGGCCTTGCGCACCGCGCCCTACTGTGCACAACGCATCGAGGGTGCTGACCACGGTCTGCAGCGTGCCGCCGCACGGGTGGACGGCGTGCAGCAAGTGTGGGCCTGGACCGAACAATGGGCTCGTCAACCAGCCGCCGGACTGTGTGCGCCGCTGCGACTGCTGCGAGAGCAGCAGCAGGCTCCTAGCGCGGCCGGTACATCTTGAACAATTGCGCTGGCCCCACCGTGAAATAGTCCGCCGGGCCACCGCCCCGCAGGATGTGCCCCGCGTTCGCGGTGTCGTACACGCCGTCCTTCAGCAACGCCTGGTCGATGTGCACGGCCACCACTTCGCCCAGCACCAGCCAGGTGTCCACCTGGGCACCGTCCACGCCGTGCAGCTGCAGGATCTGCGTGCTGCGGCATTCAAAGGTGACCGGGCTTTCGGCCACGCGCGGCGGGCGTACGCGGGTGGAGGTCAGGGGGGTGAGGCCCGTCAGGGCGAACTCGCTCACATCGGGCGGTACGGCGGCGCAGCTCTGGTTCATCACTTCGGCCAGGTCTCGCGTGGCCAGGTTCCACACGAATTCGCCCGTGGCCTCTACGTTGCGTACCGTGTCCTTGTAGCCAATGCTGGCAAATCCCACGATGGGTGGCACGTAGTTGAAGGCGTTGAAAAAGCTGTAGGGCGCCAGGTTGGTCGCGCCTGTGGCGCTCTGGGTCGAGATCCAGCCGATGGGGCGTGGCCCGACGATGGCGTTGAACGGGTCGTGCGGCAGGCCATGGCCCAGGCGGGGTTCGTAGCTGTGGAAGGTGCGTGGGGGCTGTGGAGTGGTCATGGGGCTCGGCATCGTAGGGCGAACAAGCCCTTACCTTAGCGGCAGACGCGGCGCGCTGCAGTCATCAGGATATCTGCACGCTCACTATTTGATAGCTACTCAGGCATATTGTTCTAACGCTCAGGGGCGATTGGAGCACTGGAGCTTTAATCCGTAGCTCAGCGGCGCTGGTCAGGGGCGGCGCAGATGCCGGGGGTTGCGCGTGGCGGCGCGGCACAGACCATGCGCAGCCGGGCAGAGAACGTGCCCTGGCCGATGCCGGAGCTCGACGCTTCCAGCCACGGCACTTGCTGGCGCACGCGCTCCAGCGCCGCGCGGGCCTCTGCCTCGCTGCCACGTCCCTCCAGCTCGACCAGCTTACCGTCATGCAGGGCCAGCCGCGTCAGCGTCACGTCGTTGCCCAGCACCGGGCGCAGTGCGTCTTCCACCTGCTGTGCTGTGTAGGCGCTGCCCGGCGCTGCAAGGCATACGCTGCGGTCCCCCGGCGCCGCGCACAGAAAGGTGACGAGCACGCGGTATGCCACCTGATCGGCCTCGCGGCGGACCCAGGCCACCTGCGGGTTGCGGACTTCGCCCGAGCGCTGCAGCGCCTGCACCCACTGGCGCACGGTCGCGTCATCGGGGGCGCGGCCTTCCAGCGCAGCGCCGTCCTTCCACAGGTCGATCTTGCCCAGGGTCACGCCGCTGGGCAGCAGCGGTTGCAGCACATCGCTGACCCGCTGGCGCGGTGAGACGGGCTCACCGCTTGCAGCCTGCGCGCCCGGGGGCGGTGGAGAGCCAGGGTCCGGCGCTGGCAGCGCCGGCCGGGGGCCCGCTGGGCCCATCACGTCCAGTTGCAGGGCGCGGGTTTCATCGCGCAGGGCGCTGGTCAGGGGCATGGGGTTCACGCGGCCCGCAGGCACTTTCAGCGCGCTGACGGGGCCATCGATCCAGATCGGGTACTCCAGTGCGATCTGGCCCGGCGCGCTTGCCGGCTGGTAGTAGCCGGCATCTGTGTCTGCGCCAATGCGAATGGAGAACCGTGCCCGGGTGGTAGTGGTTGACACGCGCGCGTGGCGCGCATCCATGTCGTGGAACAGCAGCGCTGTGCTGCTTTGCGCGCTGGCCAGTTGCAGCCACTGAACCTGGCCCGTGCCGCCCGCCACGACCGATGCGTTCGAGCTCACGCTCAGCAGGCCCAGGCGCACCCCATGGAACCACAGCTTCATGCCGTGGCTGGGGTTCAGGCTGATTCGCAACGCCGGCAGGTCCACCTGGTCGAACAGCACCTTCAGGTGGTCGCCGCGCAGCAGCAGTTCGTGGGCTGTGGCCAGCTGCAGCGTGAAGCACACAGCAGCGTTGTCAGCGCCCACGCGCGGGATGGTTGAAGCGCCTTGTGCAGCGCTGATCGTCACGTCGTACAGCCTGGGCCGGTTGCCGCCCTGGCGGTCCGCGCCGTAGGTGGTGTCGGCCACCTGGAACGTCCCCCGCCCAAGGAACAGCCGGTTCTCCGCGCCCGACACCACACGCACCGTGCAGTCGTTGGCGATGATGTGCACATGCCGCAGATTCCCCAGCCGACCTGTGCCCGGGTTCCAGGGGCGCTCGCGGGCGTCACGCAACAGGTTGGCGCGCTCGATCAGCGTGTCGGGTGTGACGTCCAGCGGCGCGGCGTGGGCCACCACAATGGTGGCGCACGCCAGCGCTGCCCACATCAGGGAAGGAAGAATGCGCGGAGCGCGAAAGAGGGTCATGGAGTCCGCATGGTACTGACACCCCGCGCTCACCTCCATCACGCCGGTACCGGCTGCTGCTGCCCCAGAAAACGCCCCGGCGGCTGCCCCACCGACTTGCGCACCATGGCGCTGAAGGCGCTGGGGCTGTAGCCCAGCTCGGCAGCGATCTGGCCCATGGGCATGCGCCCGGCGGCCAGCGACACGGCCTTGGCCAGGATCACCTGCTGGCGCCACTGGGTGAAGGTACTGCCCAGTTCGGAGCGGAACAGGCGTGCCACGGTGCGCGGGCTGGCGCCGGTGTCCCGCGCCCAGTCGGCCAGGGTGTCGTGGCGCGTGGGGTCGGCCAGCACGGCTTCGCACAGGTGGCGCAGGCGCTTGTCCTGCGGCAGGTCCACGCCCAGCTTCACGGCGGCGGCGCGGGCCAGTTCGTCGCGCACCAGGGCGCTCAAATGCTGCTCGCGCCGCAGGTCGGCGGGGCTGATCGCGGCGCCGCCATCGGGCGTGGTGGGCATCTCGCGCACCAGGGCGCGCAGCAGGTCGGACACCTCCAGCACGCGGCACTGGCGCCAGGCGTCTTCGTGGTCGCGCGGCACGCCGGGCCCGCAGCGGCCGCGGGGCTGGTGAAAGTACAGCGTGCGCAGGTCGGCGTCTTCCACCATGGTCACGGCATGTTCCACGCCGGGCGGAATCCACAGCGCGCGCGAGGGCGGCACGATGTAGGTGCCGTGGTTCACCGTGAGGCGGATCACGCCCGTGGTCGATATCGCCACCTGCGCCCAGGGGTGGCTGTGGGGCATCACCTGCGTGTCGGCGGCCAGCCAGCGCAGCTTGGCGCGCACCGGGCGGGCGGCGGTGGGCACAAACAGCTCGGGCGTGAGTGAGTCCACGTATGACATGCCGCGCGGCTTGCCGGCGGGCGCACGGGGAACGAGCTGGGCCGCAAAGTGTTCCACCCCCGGTTCGGCGGGCGCTGCGGGTTCGGTGGGCGGGTTTGGCATGTTTGCGATAGAAGTTGTCTGTCTATCGTAAACCTGCCGAGGTCATGCTGCCTAAGATCAAGCCCATGACTGCTTCCACCTCTGGCGCTACCGCCCCCACTGCCAACCCTGTCCCGCTGCGGCAGGACGCCCGCACCATCGGCCTCATCGGTTTGGCCCACGGCAGCTCGCACTTTTTTCACATGCTGCTGCCGCCGCTGTTTCCGTGGCTGATCGGCGAGTTTGGCTTCAGCTATTCCGAGTTGGGCCTGCTGGTGTCGGTGTTTTTTGTGCTTTCGGGCGTGGGCCAGGCGCTGTCGGGCTTTCTGGTGGACCGCGTGGGCGCGCGGCCGGTGATGTTTTTTGCGTTGTCCAGTTTTGCCGCCGCAGGCCTGGCGGCGGGCACGGCGCAGGGCTACACAGGCCTGCTGCTGGCGGCAGCGCTGGCCGGGCTGGGCAATGCGCCGTTCCACCCGGTGGACTTCACCATTCTCAACAAGCGCGTATCGCCGCAGCGCCTGGGGCATGGGTTTTCGGTGCACGGCATCAGCGGCAACCTGGGCTGGGCCACCGCGCCCGTGTTCATGGCGGGCATTGCCACGGCCACGGGCTCGTGGCGAACGGCCTGCCTGTGCGGCGGTTTGCTGGCCCTCACGGTGCTGGCCATCATGGTCTGGAACCGTGATGCCATCGATGACCGCAAAGGTAGCTGGGCGCACCAGGCCAAGGGCGGTGCAGCGGCCGCCAAGCCCGAGCACCCCATGGCCTTCCTCAAGCTGCCGTCGGTGTGGCTGTGTTTCTCGTTTTTCTTCTGGAGCACCTGCGCGCTGAGCGCCATCCAGAGTTTTGCCAGCCCGGCGCTGCAGTCCATGTACGGCCTGCCGCTGAGAGTGACGGCCATGGTGGTCACGGGATACATGCTGTGCGGTGCGGCCGGCATGCTGGTGGGCGGCTTCCTGGTGGGGCGTGTGCAGCGGCTGGAGAAGATCATCTCCGTGTGCCTGCTGGGCTCGGCCGCTCTGCTGGTGGTGGTCGCATCGGGGCTGCTGCCGGGCATGGCGGCGCTGGTGGCGGCTTCGGTGGCGGGGCTGGGCACGGGCCTGGCTGGCCCCTCGCGCGACATGCTGATCAAGCGCGCCGCGCCCCCTGGTGCCACGGGCCGCGTGTATGGCACGGTGTACTCGGGGCTGGACCTGGGCTTTTGCCTGGCGGCGCCTGTGTTCGGCGCCATGCTGGACCACGGCATGACGGCGGGCATCTTCTACGGCTCGGCCGTGACCCTGGGCCTGAGCGTGGTGTCGGCGGCACTCGTGGGGGTGGGCGTGGCGGCGCGGGCTGCGCGGCCTGTGCCTGCAGCGGCCTGAAGGGCCCACGGGGCAGGGGATCCACACGGCGCCCAGCACTCCGCGCGGGCCTGTGTTGCAATCGCGGTCGGTGGCGCCGGGACCCTGGTTGGCAGGGTTCGCAACGGCGCCCTTTGTTTTCAACGCAATTCCAGGACATCGCCCATGACGAACCCCATGTACAACGCCAGCGTCCCCGTTTTTCGCCAGATGCTGGGCTCGCTCCAGGACATTCTGGCCAAGACAGAGGCCCATGCCACGGCCCGCAAGATCGAGCCGGACGCCCTGCTGCAGGCCCGCCTGTTTCCCGACATGTTCCCCATGGCCCGCCAGGTGCTGATCGCCTGCGACTTTGCCAAGGGCGTGGCCGCGCGCCTGGCCGGTGTGGAGGTGCCTTCGCTGCCCGACGCCGAGCGCCCCGGTTTTGCTGACCTGAACGAGCGCATCACCACCGTGCTGGCGTTCATCGAAGGCCTGCCGCAGGCCGCGTTTGCCGAGGCTGCCACGCGCCAGATCACCATCCAGCCCGGCACGCCGCGCGAAAAGCAGTTTGTGGGCGAGCACTACCTGCTGCACTACGGCCTGCCCCAGTTTTTCTTCCATGTGAACGCGACCTACGCCATCGCGCGCCACAACGGCGTGGAGCTGGGCAAGCGCGACTACATGGGCAAGTACTGACCGGGTGCCCTGCCCCGCAAATAGTGGCCCAAAGGGCTGGTAGCGCTAGTGAAACATGCCTGAATAGCTATTAAATTTATAGTGTCGGCGAACAGTGCCGGGGGCTACCAGAAAATTCCAACGGAGACCTGACCCATGAAGACCCTTTGTGCAACACAACGCACCCTGCCGTGCCTGGTGCTGGCCGGGGTGGCCTTCCTGGTAGCGGCTTGTGCCCCGGTGCCCACGCAGCCTGTGGCCTCTGTGCAGGCCTCTGCGCAGGCCAGTGCGGCGGCAGAGGCTGCGCCCACAGCCACCCCATGTCCCAAGGACCTGGCACCCATTGCCCGCTGCCTGTCGGGCCAGGATTTGGCCGGCGCGTATTACCTGATGGCCCTGCCGCAGCAGTGGAACGGCCACCTGGTGCTGCACGCCCACGGGGGGCCGGCATTGGGCGCGCCCAAGATGGAACGGTCGGTGGAGGACCTGGAGCGCTGGGCCATCATGGTTCGCGCGGGGTACGCCTGGGCGGGCAGCACCTTCCGCCAGGGTGGCGTGGAGGTGCGTGCAGCGGCCGAAGACACCGAGCGGCTGCGCCAGATCTTCGTGCGCCATGTGGCCCAGCCCCAGCGCACCATCCTGCACGGCCAGTCCTGGGGCGCCAGCGTGGCGGCCAAGGGGGCTGAGATGTTCCAGACCACGGCGGACGGAAAGCGCCCCTACGACGCCGTGCTGCTCACCAGCGGCGTGCTGGCGGGCGGCACGCGCTCTTACGACTTCCGCACCGACCTGCGCGTGGTCTACCAGTACCTGTGCAACAACCACCCCCGGCCCAGCGAGGTGCAGTACCCGCTGAACATCGGCCTGCCTGTCGATGCGGCGATGACGCAGGCGGACCTGGCCGCGCGCGTGAACGAATGCCTGGCGCTGAACAAGCCGGTGGCCGAGCGCACGCCCGAGCAGCAGCGCAAAGTCAAAACCATCGTGGATGTG
>NZ_JADHVT010000181.1 GCF_016783915.1 Acidovorax sp. | reverse complement strand
CACGGCGCGCCCCCTACCCCCCATGCGCTGGTTGACCATGACTGCCTGTGCTTCATGCTGGGCGAGGACGTGCACGACCGCTGGCGGTTCTGGGACGCGGCGGGCCAGGAGGCGCAGGTACGCGTACGCAGCCACAACGTGGCCAACGACGGCGATGCCGTGCGCCGCTGGGCGGTGCTGGGGCGCGGCATTGCCTACAAGTCGTACTTTGACGTGGCGCACGACCTGGCCGCAGGCCGTCTGGTGCCACTGTGCACCGACTGGACCACCGAGGCGGTCCCGCTGTTTTTGGTGGCCCCCAGCCGCAGGCAGCTCACACCGCTGGTGCGTGCGCTGCGCGACTTCGTGGCCGCGCGGTTAGAGGCGCTGCGGCAGCAAGGGGTCGCCTCCTGACTTTGGTCGGTAGCTGGCAGGGGGCAGAGGGAAGGGTGTGAGGCGCACCACCGGCCGCCAATCGGTGGTCCGGATTCAGCGAGTGCCCGGGGCGGAGCGGTTTTACGCTTTGGCTGGAGTGGGGCGCCCTGCCATCGCTCGCCCGGCTGGTGGCGCATCTGGCGCCCGGCACTTCTCCCCAACACCCAAAGGCATCTTCATGAATATCGTTCTTTTGCACGGCAGCTGGCACGGCGCCTGGTGCTGGCACAAAGTGGTTCCGCTGCTGCAGGCCCGGGGGCACCAGGTGCATGTGCCTGACCTGCCCGCCCATGGCCGCCACTGGCGGCTGGCACGCGGGCGCACCACGCTCTCGGCCATGGCGGCGCATGTATGCCGGGTACTCGATGCGCTGGATGGTCCAGCGCTTGTCGTGGCGCACAGCCGGGGCGGCATTGTGGCGTCCACCGTGGCCGAGCTGCGGCCCCACAAGCTGGTGGGCGTGACCTACCTGGCGGCTTACATGCTGCGCCACGGCGAGCGGGTGACGGACTTCTTCCGGCAGGACAAGGCCTCGCTGGTGGCGCGCCACATCCATGTCAGCCGCAGCACCTTGACCGACCACCTGGCGCCCGAGGCGTACCGCCCCGCGCTGTATGCCGATTGCTCGGAAGCCGACGTGGCGCTGGCCCAGACGCTGCTCACCCCCGAGCCTTCGCTGCCCGCACTCACGCGGCTTGCGCTGACGGCGCCGCGCTATGGCAGCGTGCCACGGCACTACATCGAGCTGACGCAGGACCGGGCCGTGACCATCGACCTGCAGCGCAAGATGATCGCGGCCTCGCCCTGCGCAACGGTGTCGTCCATCGACGCCAGCCACTCGGCGTATTTTTCGCAACCCCAGCGGCTGGCGGACACCGTGCACCAGATCGCCGGTTTTCGCTGAAGGGCACGGTATGAACGCGGCGGTGGCAGGGCTATCGCCCGCGCGACGCCGCCGGGGCGCCGGTGCGCCGCACAATGCGTCCCCCGACGGCGCATGCGCCGGCCTTCCCTAGAAAGACCCCGATGCTGAATTTCGACTTCCACAACCCCACCCACATCGTTTTTGGACAAGGGCGTATCGCAGACCTGGCCAAGCTCGTGCCCGCTGCGGCCAAGGTGCTGATCCTGGTGGGCGGCGCCAGCGCCGAAAAGACCGGCACCCTGGCCGAAGTGCGCACCGCGCTGGGCGAACGCCAGCACGCCACCTTCAGCGGCATCGAGCCCAACCCAAGCTACGAAACCTCCATGAAGGCCGTGGCGCAGATCCGCGAAGGCGGGTTCGACTTTCTGCTGGCCGTGGGCGGCGGCTCGGTGATCGACGCCACCAAGTTCATCGCCGCCGCCGTCCGTTTTGAAGGCGATGACCCCTGGGCCATCCTCGAAAAGCACGGCCGCAACGTCAAGGGCGCCATGCCGTTTGGCTCCGTGCTGACGCTGCCCGCCACGGGCTCGGAGATGAACAACGGCGGCGTCATCACCCACCGCGCCAAGGGCGCCAAGCTGGCCTTTGGCAGCGTGCACACCTACCCGGTGTTCTCGGTGCTCGACCCCACCAAGACCTACACCCTGCCGCCCCAGCAACTGGCCAATGGCGTGGTGGATGCGTTTGTGCACACGGTGGAGCAGTACCTGACCTACCCGGTCAACGCACCGGTGCAGGACCGCTTTGCAGAAGGCATCCTGCAGACCCTGATCGAGGTGGGCCCCCGCCTGCTGACGGCGCCTGAGCCCGTGTACGACGACCGCGCCAATCTCATGTGGACGGCCACCATGGCGCTCAACGGCCTGATCGGAGCGGGTGTGCCGCAGGACTGGGCCACCCACATGATCGGGCATGAGCTGACCGCGCTGCACGGCATCGACCACGCGCGCACGCTGGCCATCGTGCTGCCGGCGCTGCTGCACGAGCGCCGGGGCCCCAAGCGTGCCAAGCTGCTGCAGTACGGCGAGCGTGTGTGGGGCATCACCACCGGCACCGACGACGAACGCATCACCGCAGCCATCGAGCGCACGCGCGACTTCTTTGAAAGCATGGGCATCGCCACGCGCCTGTCGGGCTACGGGCTGGGCAGCGAGGTGGTGGACACCGTGGTCGCGCAGCTTGAAGCGCACGGCATGGTGACGCTGGGCGAACAGCGCGAGATCACCCCCGCCGTGAGCCGTCGCATCCTCGAAGCCGCGCTGTAACCCGTCGCGGGCGGGGAGGGCGGGCATGTACTTGCTCCTCCTGCTCGCCCCTCCTGCGCTGCAATTCGCGCCGTGCAGCGGCGTTTCGTCGCAGGGTGCTGGAGCCCGCCACTTGCGCCGCCTACAGTGCCGTCAAGCCGCCTCTCCGGGCGGCATTTGACGAAAGGCGCACTGTGACTCTTCTCCCCATCCTGGCCCACCGCTTTGCATGGCGCATGGCCCGCGTACCGCTGCTGGCAGCTCTCGTGGCACTGCTGGCCTGGACAAGCCCCGCATCGGCGCAGTATGCGGGCCTGCGCACCCTGGTCGTCCCCGGCGCAGAGCCCGTGACCGTGGCGTTGTACTACCCCACGCCCGCCGTGGCTCGCACCCTGCCCATGGGCCCCTGGCGGCCCGTGGTCACGCCGGGTGCCCCGGTGGCGGCCGCGCCCCTCAAGGGCCTGATCCTCATCTCGCACGGCACGGGCGGCCATGAACTGGGCCACCACAACCTGACCACGCGCCTGGCGGCCGACGGCTATCTGGTGGCAGCGCTGCGCCACCCGGGCGACAACTGGGAAGATCGGTCGATGATCACCTCGGGCCGCTACTTCAGCGAGCGCCCCCGCCAGGTGAGCCGCGTGCTGGATGCCCTGCTGGCCAGCCCCGAATGGGGCCCCCGCATTCCGGCTGGGCGCATTGGCGCCGTGGGGCATTCGGCGGGTGGCTACACCGTGCTGGCACTGGCCGGCGCACAGGCCGAACCTGCCCGTGCAGCACAGCATTGCCGCAGCGTGTCGGACGATCCCGGCTTTTGCAGCCTGGGCAAGCTCCCCGCCCGTGGCCAGACCGCCCATACTATCCAAGAGGCACCTGCGGCCGCCCCAGCGGCACCCACACAGGCCGGTGCCGCAGCGCTCGATGGCCCTCTGGTCTCGGTGGCAGACCCCCGCATCCGCGCCGTGGTGGCCATGGCGCCCATGGCGGTGGTGTTCACCCCCGAAAGCCTGAAGGCCATCGGCGTGCCGGTGCGGCTGATGGTTGCTGAGCGCGATGCCGTGCTCACGGGCAAGTACCACGGCGGCTATGTGGCGGCCAATTTGCCGTCCGCACAGGCGAGCACCGTGCCGGGCGCAGGCCACTTCGCCTTCATGGCCCAGTCCGTCTGGCCGCTGGCGTCAGACGCCGGAGACGCGGCTGCCAACCCGGAGGGCTTTGACCGGGTGGCCTACCACGCCACGCTGGAGAATGAGGTGGCGGAGTTCTTGGCGCGTCAGTTGCGCTGAGGGCCTATGGGGGCTGATGAGGGCGGCACTGTAAGCCAATGCCGCAAACTCGCACGTGCGGTGGTGCGACAGGCGTGATGGCTGTTAGGGTGGTGTTTTCTGTTTTTCAGACCAACGAAAGCGATCCCCATGGCACACATCCTCATGGTTCTAACGTCCCACGATCAATTGGGCGACACCGGCAAGAAGACCGGCTTCTGGCTGGAAGAGTTTGCCGCCCCGTATTACGTGTTCAAGGACGCGGGTGCGCAGATCACGCTCGCATCCCCCCAGGGCGGCCAGCCGCCGCTGGACCCCAAAAGCGATGATGAAAGCGCCCAGACTGATGCCACGCGCCGCTTCAAGTCCGACCCCGCCGCGCAACAGCAGCTGGCCAACACGGCGGTGCTGTCCAGCGTGAAGGCCGAGGACTTTGATGCCGTGTTCTACCCCGGCGGCCACGGCCCGCTCTGGGACCTGGCGGAAGACGCGCAGTCCATTGCCCTCATAGAAAAGACCTTTGCGGCCGGCAAGCCGCTGGCGCTGGTGTGCCACGCACCCGGCGTGCTGCGGCACACCAAGGCGCCCGACGGGTCGCCGCTGGTCAAGGGCAAGAAGGTCACGGGGTTTACCAACAGCGAAGAAGACGCGGTGCAGCTGACCCAGATCGTGCCGTTCCTGGTGGAAGACATGCTCAAGGCCAATGGCGGCGTGTATTCCAAAGGCCCCGACTGGGCGCCCTATGTGCTGACCGACGGCACGCTGATCACAGGGCAGAACCCTGCCTCGTCCGAGCAGGGCGCCCATGCGCTGCTCCAGCTGTTGGGGTGACTCCACAACGCACGGCCCTTGCCCATTGGCGGGGCCTGCGCGGAAGGGGGTGCAGGGATGAATTGTGGGAAAAATGGCCGCAGGCGCTAGTGGATATTGCGCTGGCAGCTATAAAATTAGTAGCGATTCGAGCTGCCTTCGCCAAGGTCAGACCGGGGTGTCTGCGCGGGCCTCTGCGGCGACCCCGTTGCCTGGCGTGCTGTCTGCGGCCACCTCCACCAGGCAGTCATAAAACGTCGGCGCCCGGCCCAGGTCGGTCAGGGCCTGGCTGGTGACCTCGTTCACGTTGGTGCCGTTCAGCCCCAGCTTGCGCCACCAGATGCCCAGGCCGTTGACCACGCCGGGCCGTGCGCGGCGCGACACGGTGGCGTGGCACAGGTAGCTGCCCCGGTCGTTGAACACGCGCACCACGGCGTCGTTGGCAATGCCGCGTGCTTCGGCATCGTCGGGGTGGATCTCCAGCACGGGGCGGCCCTCGATGTTGCGCAGGCTCTGCACGTTCACGAAGGTGGAGTTCAAGAAGTTGCGCGCGGGCGGCGAGATCATCGCCAGCGGGTAGCGGCTATCTGTGCCGGCGAGTTCGTAGTTGGGCAGGTGGTCGGGCAGGCCGTCCAGGCCCTGCGCGGCCAGGCGGGCGCTGTAGAACTCGCACTTTCCAGAGGGTGATGGGAAGTTGCCTTCGGCGAACGGCGCATCGGGCAGCGCCAGCGTGACAAAACCTTGTGTTTCGAGCAGCGCGTAGTCCACGGCATCGCCAAACGCCTGGCGGCACAGGACCTCGTCGCTGTCTGCAAAACAGGGATCGGTGAAGCCCATGCGCACCGCCAGGTCGCGGAAGATCTGGGCGTTGCTGCGGGCCTGGCCCTGCGGTGCGATCGCGGGGCGGTTGAGCAGCACGTCGGTGTGCCCGTAGCTCAGGTGCACGTCCCAGTGCTCCAGCTGCGTGGTCGCGGGCAGGATGTAGTCCGCGTAGTCGGCCGTGTCGGTGCGGAAATGCTCCAGCACCACGGTGAACAAATCCTCGCGCGCAAAGCCTTGCACCACCTTGCCCGAGTCGGGCGCTACGGCCACGGGGTTGCTGTTGTAGACCACGATGGCCTCCACCTTCGGGCCGAAGGCGGGCGATGCCTCGCGCAGCAGGTCGTCGCCGATGGTGGACATGTTGATGGTGCGAGGCGTCTTGCCAGCGGGCATCAGGTCGGGCCGCTGCAACACCGCACGCTGGGCCGGAAACTGCCCCGAGCTCGACAGCAGCATGCCCCCAGCGCGGTGGCGCCAGGCGCCCGTGAGCGCAGGCAGGCAGGCCACGGCGCGCACCGCATTGCCGCCGCCGCGCACACGCTGCATGCCGTAGTTCAGGCGTATGGCGGCGGGCTTCGTCGTGCCGTAGTCCTTGGCCAGCTGGCGGATCTGCTCCACCGGAATGCCGCACACCTCGGCCGCGCGCTCGGGCGGCCATTGCAGGGCGCGCTCGCGCAATGGCTCCCAGCCCAGCGTGTGGCGGGCGATGTAGTCGCGGTCCAGCCAGTCGTTCACGATCAGCTCGTGCATCAGCGCCAGGGCCAGTGCGGCGTCGGTGCCGGGGCGCAGGGCAATGTGCTCGTGGCACTTGTCGGCCGTCTCGCTCTTGCGGGGGTCAATGCACACCAGCCGTGCGCCATTGCGCTTGGCCTGCTGGGCGTAGCGCCAGAAGTGGAGGTTGCTGCCAATGGAGTTGCTGCCCCAGATGACGATGAGCTGCGACGCGGCAAAAAACTCCACCTTCATGCCCACCTTGCCGCCCAATGTCTGCACCAGCGCCTCGGCCCCGGCAGATGCGCAGATGGTGCGGTCCAGCTGCGAGGCGCCCAGCTGGTGGAAGAAGCGCCGGTCCATGCTTTCGCCCTGCACCATGCCCATGGTGCCCGCGTAGCTGTAGGGCAGGATGGCCTCGGGCGCGCGGGCGGCGATGGATTGCAGGCGCTGCGCGATGTCAGCCAGGGCTTCGTCCCAGCTGACCGGGGTGAACTGCCCGCTGCCCTTGGGGCCCGTGCGCTTGAGCGGGGTGAGCACACGCTCGGGGTGGTAGCTGCGTTCGGTGTACTTGCTCACCTTGGCGCACAGCACGCCATCGGTATGGCGGTGGTCGGGGTTGCCTTGCACGCGGGTGGCCACGCCGTGCTCGTCCACGGTGGTCAGCAGGGCGCAGGTATCAGGACAATCGTGCGGGCAGGCTCCACGCACCTGAATCGGCACAGATGGAGGGGTATTTGCGGCAGAAGGCGTGGGCATTCGGGGACTTGATCGTTAAACTGGCAATCAGGGTTGGAACGGGCATGCATAAGTTGCCGCAGTTCCAAGGAGGCTGCCTACCGGCAGCGCAGAGGGGCATGCCCTCCACTTCATACAAGAGCAGAGATTTCACCATGAACCACGCAGTATTGGGGCGCAGGCAGTTTTCGGTTGGCTTGGGGGCAGCGGCGATCGGTGGTTTTGGCCTGGCACGGGCCCAGGGCGAAGGCCGTATCGTGCTGGGGCAGTCCGCCGCCTTCACCGGGCCTGCCGCCCAGCTGGGCGTGCAGTTCAACCAGGGTGCCAAGCTCTTTTTTGACCAGCTCAACGCCCAGGGCGGCGTGGGCAAGCGCATGGTGGAGATCCGCACCATGGACGACGGCTATGAGCCCGAGCGCTGCGCCGAGAACACCCGCAAGCTGATTGCCGACGAGGTGTTTGCCCTGTTTGGCTACATCGGCACGCCCACCAGCCTGGCCGCGCTGCCCTTGTTCACCAAGGAGAAGGTGCCGTTTTTTGGCCCCTTCACGGGGGCCGAGGCGCTGCGCCAGCCGTTCAACCGGCTGATCTTTCATGTGCGTGCGTCCTATTACGACGAAACCGCGCTCATCGTGCGCCAGCTCACCAATCTGGGGCTCAAGAAGATTGCGGTGTTCTACCAGAACGATGCTTATGGCAAGGCAGGGCTCGACGGTGTGACCCGTGCGCTGGCCGAGCTGAAGCTGACCCCTGTGGCGACGGCCACGGTAGAGCGCAATTCCACCGATGTGAAAGCGGCCGTGGACAAGCTGGTGCCCGCCACGCCCGATGCGGTGGTGCAGATCACGGCCTACGCGTCGGCCGCCGCTTTTGTGCGCGCTGCGCGCAAGGCGGGCTTTGGCGGTACGTTCTACAACGTGTCGTTTGTGGGCACGCAGGCGCTGGCCGACGAACTGGGCAAGGACGGTGCGGGTGTGGTGGTGTCGCAGGTGGTGCCCTCGCCCTACCAGCCCTCACGCCAGATCACGCGCGAGTTTCTGGAGACCATCAAGAAGGGCGGCGACAAGGTGCAGCCCAACTACTCCAGCATGGAAGGCTA